>JAHBXR010000022.1 GCA_019636335.1 Pirellulales bacterium | reverse complement strand
AGCGCCACGCCTAGTGCATCCCAACGCGTTGGCCGAATGCCATCAACCGCCCACAGCCAGGCCAGCGCGACCGTAATGTAGATTCCCCCGTAGGCTGCGTAGACGCGTCCGGCTGCCGTCGGGTGCATTGTCAACAACCATGAAAACACGGCCAAACTGATAGCAGCCGGCACCAGGAGCCACGCGGATCGGCCCTGCCTTAGCCACAGATAGGGGAGATAGCAGCCCAAGATCTCTGCCATGGCCGTCACGGCGAAAAGAAGTGTCGTACGTACGATTTCGCTCATCTCTTGGGCTCGCGTAGGCCAATCGTCCTAGGCGACATTCTACTCGCACACGGTCGCACTGGGTCGTTTGATTCACCGATTCGCGGTTCTTATACTGGCTCGGATCGACCCCACCGCCGAACCACCCCACCTGATTATGTCGAGGGAAGCCGTCCGATGAATCACACCACCACGCGCCGCGAGTTCCTGCAAACCACTGGTGCCGTTGCCGCAGGGCTGGGCTTGTCGAGCCTCGCGCTACCTACCTTTGCCGCGGAGGATAAGCCGTTGTATCGCATCTCGCTGGCCGAATGGTCGCTGCACAAAAAGCTCTTCGCCGGCAAGATGGACAATCTCGACTTTGCCCGTACCGCGAAGGAAGACTTCGGCATCGAGGGGATCGAGTACGTCAACCAGTTCTGGAAGGACAAGGCCCGCGACGAGAAGTACCTGGCTGAACTGAAGCAGCGCAGCGACGATCTGGGCGTGACGAACCTGCTCATCATGATCGACGGCGAAGGGGCGCTGGGCGATCCCGATGAAAAAGATCGCCTGAAGGCGGTCGAGAAGCATCATCAATGGGTCGAGGCGGCCAAGTACCTCGGCTGCCACTCGATCCGCGTCAACGCGCAGAGCAAAGGCAGCTTCGACGAGACGCAAAAGCTGGCGGCCGACGGCCTGCGCCGCCTCTCCGAGTACGGTGCCAGCCACGGCATCAACGTGATCGTCGAGAATCACGGCGGGCTGTCGTCGAACGGCGCGTGGCTGGCCGGAGTGATGAAGCTGGTCGACATGCCCAACTGTGGCACGTTACCCGACTTCGGCAACTTCCGTGTCAGCGGCACCGAGGAGTACGACCGCTACAAGGGGGTCGAGGAGCTGATGCCCTTTGCCAAGGCGGTGAGCGCGAAGAGCCACGACTTCGACGCCGAGGGGAACGAGACCCACACCGACTACAAGCGGATGATGAAGATCGTCGTCGACGCCGGCTACCACGGCTTCGTGGGGATCGAGTACGAAGGAAGCAAGCTGCCCGAACCCGAGGGCATCATGGCCACAAAGAAACTGCTGGAGCGCGTTCGCGACGAGTTGGCCAGCTAGCCAGTCGATTTTCCCCGCCGTGTCCATCGTGCCGTTGTGGTCATATTTCACCACGCCGGCACGATGGCACGACGAGGTCCTTGAAGCAGAAGACGGATAGCGTCCGAGCTTCACACGATTGCCTCTTCTACGCGGCACCCTTCGACTGCTGGCGTGATGACGAGCGTCGCGCGGAGATAATGCAATGCCGCAGGGCAGAACTGAGTTTTCATGCCATCCGCCCTGGTGGGGATACTATCTTGTGGTCGGGTTGGCCCTGTTCCTGTCGGTCTACATCGGTGCCGCTGTTCTACGCGCATCGATTCGGCCGGCCCCGCTGACGACGATGACCACTCTGGTTGTCTTCGCGGGTATCTCCCTCTTCTCTGCCTTGGCCGCTGCGTATTTGGCACTTGAGATGCGCCGGTGCAAGCAACACGTTCGGCCTCTTGTTTTAGAGGACGAAGGAGTCCGCATTCCGCTGTACAAGGGTAAACCGGCTGATCGATTTATTGCCTACCGCCAAATTAGCCGGTTACGCTGGTCGCGCTTCGTTCGGCCGGCCCTCGTGATCGAACATTCCGACGGCAAGGAGAGAGTGCTCGCTACTTTTCTCCGTCGAGATCAGCGAGTAGATCTATGGAACGAGCTTGTTGAGAGAATGCGTCTTCGGGCCGGTCTCGGGTGATGAGTCGTAGCCACTCGAGTAGACCCAGAGTTGCCACGATTCGCAGCAGCGATTGCCTCACTAGGCGACAAGCGAGCGACCAGTCTAATAGTGATTCGTGATCGCAAGTCTTGACGGCATTTGGCTTCGCGTCTCCCTGGTCGCAAATCATCCACATTGGTGCAAGATTTGCGCACTTACTGCGCCCTCGCTGCGCAGCGTGAGTCGAACTTCCAGAGGTGGGCACAGCCAGAATCGTCACGTCGGCACGGCGGGATGCGTCCTCCGCCAAATGTAGGGGAAGCATTTGGCGAAAAACGACCATGTCTTCTGCCTGTCCCATTTACACCCGAACGAGTGGTGCGCTCGTGACGACCTCCGGCACTCGACCCCAAAGCACGGCCATCGCCTTGCGGCTGATCCATGCGACGCTCGGGCACGCCATGCAGACCTGGAGTTTCATGCGTCAGGCCATTGTCCGGATCGGACGACTCGAAGACACCGACGTGTTTGTCGCCGATCCTCACGTTTCGCGGCTGCACGCCGAGCTGCGCTACCTCGACGGCGCCTGGCATTTGTCCTCGCTGGGGCGGCATGGCGTCTGGATCGATGATCAGCAGGTGACCGAGCCCTCGCGACAACTCCGCCACGGCGATTCGTTTCAACTGGGTCCGGGCGGCCCGCGACTCGAGTTTCTCGAAATCGACGGGCGCGCCTTGAGCGACTCGCAAAAGGCGCGCACCACGGTCGAGCTCGACTTCATCGATCTCGCCGAATTGGGCATCGACCAGCAACAGGCTGAAACGCAGGTGCAACAGATTACCGGCGAAGAAACGTTTCGTCTCTTGATTCAAAAGGCCCAAGATCTGCGCAAGAAGCGCGACCCACCGAGCTAGCGGCCGGGGAACGGCCGAAAAGAGATTGTCTCTTGCCCCGCGGCGAGAATGGGAAGTCCGACTATCGCGCAACCATTGAGTTACCTCGTGGCCAAAATCATCTCGATCCACTCCTTTCGCGGCGGCACCGGCAAATCGAACACGACGGCCAACCTGGCGGTGATGGTGGCCAAGCAAGGGTACCGCGTCGCGATCGTCGACACTGATATTCAATCGCCCGGCGTCCACGTGCTGTTTCATCTCGAGCCGAAGCGCATCCTGCACACGCTCAACGACTTTCTGTGGGGCGACGCCAAGATCCATGAAGCGGCGATCGACGTCACGCCGTCGGTCGTGGGCGATATCCTGCCCGACAGCGAACGTCCGCGGCTGTTTCTCGTGCCGTCGAGTGCCGACAGCGGCGCCATTGGCCGCATCCTGCGCGACGGCTACGACGTGGGCCTGCTGAACGATGGCTTTCACGACCTGATCCGCGACTGCAAGCTCGACTACCTGTTCATCGATACGCACCCGGGCGTCAACGAAGAGACGTTGCTGTCGATCGCTATTTCGGACCTGCTGCTGTTGGTGATGCGTCCCGACAACCAGGACTTCCAGGGTACGGCCGTGACGGCCGAACTGGCGCGGCGTCTCGACGTGAAGAACATGCTGCTGCTGGTCAACAAGGTGCCCTCGACGATGGATCGGCAGGCACTGCGTGAAAAGGTCGAGGGCCTCTACTCGACCGAGGTGGCCGGAGTGTTGCCGCTGAACGAAGAGATCGTGCAGGTGGCCAGCGGGGCCATCTTCAGCAATCGATTTCCCGATCATCCTTTCTCGCGCGGTTTGCGAGCCATCGCCGATCGCATCACCTCACTCTGAACTCTGAGCGGAGTCCGTCGGCATGGCAGAAGCGACGCGCGGCCACGAGCTCGATGCCCTGTTGAACAAGATGAAGTCGGCGGCGGCGCCGCTGCGCGGCGTCCTGCGCGACTTGCACGAGAAGTATCTTCCGGTGCGCGACGGCAAGGTGGCCGACTACATTCCCGAGCTGGCGAAGGCCGATCCCGGCTGGTTCGGCATCTCGATCGTGACGCGCGAGGGACAGATCTTCGAAGTGGGCAACCACCAGCAGATGTTCACGATCCAGTCGATCTCGAAGCCTTTCGTGTTCGGGCTGGCACTCGAGGACCACGGTCGCGACGGCGTGGTGGCCAAGGTCGGAGTCGAGCCGACGGGCGAGGCCTTCAACGCCATCGTGCTCGACGAGGTCTCGAATCGCCCCTTCAACCCCATGGTGAACTCCGGCGCCATCGCCACGGCCGACCTGGTCCAAGGCAAGGACTTTCCCGAGCGCGTGGCGCGGATGATCGGCATGTTCGGCCGCTACTGCGGGCGGCAGGTCTACGTGGACAACACCGTCTTCATGTCGGAACGGACCACGGGACATCGCAACCGCGCGATCGGCCACTTGATGCTCAACTTCGGCATGGTGGGCGATCGCATCGACGACTTGCTCGAGCTGTACTTCCAGCAATGCTCGCTCCTGGTGAACTGCCACGATCTGGCCGTCATGGGGGCCACGCTCGCCAATGGCGGGGTGAACCCCCTCACGGGCGAGCAGGCCATCGACCAGCAGTACGTCAAGGATCTGCTCAGCGTGATGCTCACCTGCGGCATGTACGACTACGCCGGCGAATGGGCCTATCGAGTCGGCATTCCGGCCAAGAGCGGCGTCGGCGGCGGCATCGTCGCGGTGCTGCCCGGCGTGGCAGGCATCGGTATTTTCTCGCCCGCGCTGGATGCGAAAGGCAACAGCGTCCGAGGCATCAAGGTATGCGAGGAACTCTCCGAACGCTTTGGCCTGCACGCCTTCGAGCCGCAGGGGGGCGCCCAGGCCTTTCTTGCGCAGTTGCAACCGACTCGCTAGGCCACACCCACTCGATAGGCGAGCCACTCTCGTATGGCACTATCCCGTGGCATCATCCCAGTGCCACGCATCGTTACGACGTGCGAGTCGTTCACCAACCGCACATGTCGGAGTAGGAACAGGCCAGCAGATCTTCGGTCCGCAGGCCGAAGGCCTCGCGCAGCTCGGCCACTTGTTGTGCGCCCTTTCGATCGTCGACGTGAGGACCGAGTACCGCCTCGAACTCGAGGAACGTGCCCAGCCCGTCGACTTCGTCGAGATGGATCCGCACATTCTCGACGAGAAAGATCTCGCGCCGCTTGCGCACCACGCCGCGCACGCCTAGCGCCGCCGTGAGCGCCTGCTTCAGCAGCGCGGGCTGCGGCACGGCGACGAGGTAATAGTCACTCGCCTTGCTGGTCCGTTCATCGGACCGCTCGTACGCGACCAGTTGCGCCATGCGGTCATCGATCTCGCGCAACTTGAGACGGCCCTGCGCACAGACGAAGTAGGTGTCGATTTGCCACTGCACGCCGACGAACTCGGTGGCCAGCTTCTCGGCCGTGGCGCGCGCCGCGGCCAGATCGCGCAGCCGGGCCTTGAGCTCGATGTTGCGTCGGGGAGTCGTCATCGGGGACATTCGCCTTGCGCGGGGGTGATCCATCAGGTGGAAACGGATTGAAACGGAAAACCTCTCTGGCGGAAAGCGGGGACGCAGAAGCCCGGCTGTGAGCAGACACCAACAGGGCGCTGGGACCCGTGAACTCCGCAGTGCCCGCCACAGTCGATTCGCTGGCTGTCCGCCGTCCGCGATGGTGGCACTCCGTCAAAAGGCGCCCAATTCTGGCGTTTTTCACGGCTCGGCCGGGGCGTGCGTCCCCTGCTTGACTCCGTTTTTCTGTCTGCCAGACTGGTGGCGGAACAGTGGGCCCCATCTCGATCTTTCTTATCCCGGTCGCGCGCATGCCGATTCTCGTCATTTGCCCGGAATGCAAAGCAAAGTACCGGGTCAATGAGAAGTTTGCCGGGAAGAAGGGGACCTGCCCGAAGTGCAAGGCGCCCATCACGGTGCCAGACGTGGAAGAGGTGAAGATCCATGCCCCTGAAGAATTTGCCGAAGGGGGCAAGGACGCCAAGGGACGGTTGGTCACCAAGCCGATCTCGCGGCAGGAGACGAAGTTCAACCCGGTGATGATCGCGGCGATGGTCGGCGGCGGACTGGCCGTGCTGCTGATCGCCTGGGTGGCCGGAGCGCTGCTGCGGTCGAATGTGGCCGTGACGGGCGTGGCACTGTTGCTGGTCACGCTACCGATCGTGGCGGGCAGCTATGCCCTGTTGCGCGATGAGGAACTCGAACCGCACCGTGGTCGCACGATGTGGATTCGCTCGTCGCTCGTTTCGGTGGTTTACGTGGCCCTCTGGGGGGTGTTTGCTTTCTTGCCGGCCAGCCTGTTCGCCGAGAATTGGAACTGGCTTTTCATCGCGCCGCCGTTCGTGTTGGCGGGGGGGACTGCGGCCTTTGCGGCCCTCGAGCTCGACTTTCTGACCGGCGTGCTGCACTACATGGGCTACCTGCTGGCCACGGTGATCTTGCGTGCGATCGCCGGTTTTCCCGCGCTGTGGAATCTGGCCGAGGCAGCAGCCGCCACGAGCTAGCAGGTCAAGTAAGAAACGGCCCCCCCTGGTTTCCGCCGGCATCGCCAGGGACTATCCTGAAACGCCCGCGCGACGCACAAAGGACGAGCGGCCACTGACGCACGCTTGCCGCGGCGATCGCATAACCCCGCTAATACGAAACGACCAAGGACCGCGCACATGGATCTCTCACGCATGAACCGTCGCGAGTGGAATGGGCTGGCGTTGGCGGGCCTGGGGGGCTGCCTGCTGGGGCGTACGGCCTGGGCCGCCGAGACACCGGAAGAGGGAGACCAGTTCGGCGAGCCGCTCCCCTTTGTCGAAGGTTCGTTCACCATCGCCGCGCTCCCCGACACGCAGGTCTACTGCGAGAGGTATCCCCAGCACTTCTACCAGCAGACCGAGTGGATCGCCGCGAACAAAGACGCGCGCGACATTCAATTCGTCCTGCATCTGGGCGATATCACGAATCGCAACACCAAGGAGCAGTGGGAGGTGGCGCAGCGCGCCATGCAGACGCTCGATGGAGTCGTGCCCTACTCGCTCTCGCTAGGCAATCACGATTACGGCCCGGGGGGCAACGCCACGACGCGCGAAACGTTCATGAACGACTATTTCCCCCTCGCGAAAGCCAGACAGCAAAAGTCGCTCGCCGGCCTGTTCGACGAGCAACGGCTCGACAACAGCTACCATCTTTTCAACACGCGCGGACAGGATTTTCTCGTGCTGGCGCTCGAGTGGGGGCCGCGCGACGAGGTTGTCGCCTGGGCACACGAGGTGGCCGCGAAGTATCCCGACCACAAGAAGATCCTGACCACGCACGCGTACATGTATTACGACGAGACGCGTTACGACTGGGAGAAGTATGGCAAGAAGCAGACCTGGAACCCGCACAGCTACGGCACGGCGCAACTCGAGGGGGGCACGAACGACGGCGAAGAACTGTGGAACAAACTGGTCGCGAAGAACGGCAACTTCTTCCTCACCGTCAACGGTCACGTACTGCGCGACGGCCTCGGTCGCATGACGTCGTCCCATCCCGCTGGCGGCGACGTGCATCAACACCTGGTGAACTACCAGATGAAGGAAGAAGGGGGCCAGGCCTTCCTGCGGCTGTACGAGTTTCTGCCGGACGGCGAGACGCTGCAGGTGAAGGCGTACTCCCCCTCGACCGACCAGTATAAGATCGACGCACAGAACCAGTTTGTGGTCAAGCTGAACCCGGCCTGGAAGTGGGCATAAGTCCACGTTTGCCGAGGGAAGCGCGTTCGCGCGGCGACGGCGAGCGGGCAGCTACCCCCGTTTCTGCTGTGGGAAGAGAATCTCTGCTGTGAATTCGACGCGCTCGATGAAAGAGTTTCGCCAACAGTTGTGGGACGACGAGGTGCGCGCCGCGTGGCAGCAGATCCTGACGCTGGCCGTGCGCGAGGACGTCGATCGCGTTCACGATTGGACGACGGTCTCGCTCGTGCCCGAGCGGGCAACCGGCGCGGCGCTCGTCGTCGCGCGCGAGCCCGGTGTTGTCGCCGGCCTGCCGGCGGCGGAGATGACGGTCGCCGAATACGATCGCACGGTGGAATGGTCGACGCTGGTCGAAGACGGCGCCTGGGTCGAGCGGGGAACCGCGATCGCCAGCCTCGCCGGACCGGCACGCAGTCTGCTGACTGCGGAGCGTGTGCTGCTCAACGTGCTGGGGCGGCTCTCGGGCATCGCCACGCTGACGCGGCGCTTCGTCGAGGCGGTGGCCGGCACCAAGGCCCGCATCTACGATACGCGCAAGACGACGCCCGGCTGGCGTCTGCTCGAAAAATACGCCGTCCACTGCGGCGGCGGGCACAACCACCGGAGCGGGCTCTATGACGCCGTGTTGATCAAAGACAATCATCTCGCCCTGGGCGCGTCGCTGGGGGGCGAGCGGTTTACGCCGGCGCAGGCCGTCGTTCGGACAAGGCAATTCCTCGACAAGCTGCTCGGACCCGAGCGCGCGGCGGCGATGATCGTCGAAGTCGAGGTCGATACGCTCGAGCAGTTGGCCGAGATCTTGCCCGCGGCGCCCGACATCGTGCTACTCGACAACATGCCTCCCGCCATGCTGCGAGAAGCCGTGACACGGCGCGATCGTGACGCGCCACAGGTCGAATTGGAGGCCTCGGGCGGAATCAACTGGGAGACGATTCGCGGCATCGCCGAGTCGGGGGTCGACCGTATCAGCCTTGGCGCGCTCACGCATTCGGCCCGGGCGTGGGATGTCGGCCTCGACTGGAACGTCCCCGCGTAGTCTCCGCGACGGCGAACATCTTCTGGCAGGCGATAGGCTGCGCGTGGCCTCATCGCACTTTGTTTCTAAAAAGCCGGTCTTTGTGTGGGCGAGTCGAGCGGCGTCTCGATTTTCTTCTTGCTGGCAGATTGAGGCCTCCGCGCTCTGCGGCGTAACGGTCGAAGGGGTGAGCATGCTTTCGACGATTTGCGCGGGGGCTGCGCCCGGCTTGTTGTCATTTCGCCACGTTCGTTGCGCGAACGCGCGATTTGACGGCGATGCACGATGTGTCGCATTTGACACCCTCTGGGGGCGAACTAGAGTTCCCATGCACCCGCGTCTTGGGGAGGGGCGTAGGTCATTGGCGCAGCAGGGATAGCTGGGAGCTTGAGGGGACCCTGCTGCGCCATTTTTCCCCTGTCGGTTCCTCGAGGGCCGGCCTTATGCCACGCCTCCAGCCCACCACCCGCGCCGCGCGCGGCTTCACACTGATCGAAGCGCTCTTCACGATGACCCTGGTCAGCGTGGCGGGGGCCGCTATGCTCGCAGGTCTCACCAGTGCCATGCAGATGAACCAGGCGGCGCTCGAGATGACCATTGCGCAGGGGATCGCGCAGCAGATGATCGACGATATCTCTGCTCGAAAGTTCCACGATGGCGATCCCTACCAGTGGCCGTTCTCGGCCAGCTCGATCGAGACGAGCGGACCGGGTTACTCCCGCTACAACGACATCGACGACTTCCACGGCTACAACGATCAGCCGGTCGCCGATCCGTGGGGCATCACCCTGGGGACGGACAACGGCCTGGGGGGGACGCGCAACGCCAACTTCCGCGTGCGCAACGGTTATTTCGATCGCTGGCGCCGCGAGGTCCGCGTCTATTACGTGAACGAGAACAATCTCGTCACGCCGCTGTCGGGCTCGCAGACGAGCAATTACCGCCTGGTACACGTGCAGGTGTTTCACGTGCCCACGAGCGGCACGAAACGCCTGCTGGCCGAAGTGAAACGAGTGTTTTCCAATGTCCCCTCGAACTAGCGGTCTGCCACGACCTCGAACAAGTTCGGCGCGCCGTTCGCGCGCGGGCATGACCTTCGTCGAGTTGATGACCGCGATGGTGCTGATGGCCACGACGACGGCGATCGTCGCCACGCTGGCGCTCGCCATGCGCGAAGGGTGGCAGCACAACGCGGGGCATGCCACCGCCGCGCAACATGCCCGCGTGGCGCTCGAGCGGATCTCGCGCGCCGTGTCGACCGCGTCCGCCAACGAGTTCAATCCAGGGCTGCAGGTCGTGTACGAAACGGTCGGCAGCGAACGTTATCCCGATACGCTCGTCGTCTGGAACCCGCCAGGCGATCCCGTGAGCCCGGAAGGCATGCCACGCATCAGCGAGTGCATTTTCTACTGCCCCGATCCGGCGGCTCCGCATCGCCTGCTCGAAATCACGGCGCCGAACGATAACCGGACGATTCCCCTGACGGAAACCCTGAACTCGACGACCTGGCGCAACACGCTGAACGCGCTGAAGAACGCCGGCACGAGCAAGAAGACGGTCTTGACCGATCTGCTGCGCACGGCATCGCCGACCAGTTCGGGCGCCAAGCGTGGCTGTGTGCGCTTCATGGCCGACATGCGCCCGACGCAGACCGACTGGTACAACAGCTCGCTCGACTGGTCGGCGCTGCCCTGGCCACAGCATCTGTTTGGCCCCGCGACGGGAATGCGACAGTCGTGGGTACGGATCGAGCTGCAGTTGGTTCCCGACGATTTCTCGAACGACGATCCCACGGCGCAGTCGGTGATCCCCTTTTACGGATCGGCCGTGCTCAATTACACCTTGTACCGCTACACCCGATGACCGCGACTTGCCACCACCACGATCGTCGTCGCCCGGGCGTTGTTCTGGGAATTCGCTCCTGTCCCCGGCGCGGAGCCGCCGTCGTTGTCGTGCTGCTCGTGTTGTCGGCCGCGCTCGTGCTCACCTATGCGGTGCTGAACTCGCAGTCGACGGCCTTGCAGATCCAGCGCAATAGCGGTCGTACGCTCGAGGCGAAACAGGTCGCCACGAGTGGCATGTTGGCCGCCATACGCCGCATGCACCAAACGAACTGGGCAGGAGTCGAGACGACGTTCACGGGCAGCTACGGCACAAGCGGCAGCTACGAAGTGAGCTTTACTACGGGCGATGCGCAGATCGTGCCCGGTTCGGCCGAGGATCATCACTGGCCCTACCGCGTCACGCTCTTGGCCAAGGGGTCGGTCACCAATCCCGATCACCCGACGGTCAAAGCCACGTACGAGATTGAAGCGGTCGTGCAGCTCGTGCCGCGCGGGCTCTCGGCAACACCGAGCGAGTGGAGCTCCATCACGCAACACACGCTGTATCAGCTCTCGACCGACGATTGCCGCCTCGAGGTTCCGATCTCGATCAAGGGACCCGTACGCTTTCAATCGGGCATCCAGCTCATCACCAGCAACTCCATCGGTGATTCGAGCGCGCGGACGCGTTACGCGGGCGACTTGAACCTGATGCGCAACGCGGGATATCCCGACTACCGTCCCTTCAACAACACGGTCAAGTTTCCCTACTCGATGAACGATTCATCGATGCGGTCGTTTTTGCAAACGCAGTTGGGCGTATCGACCTCCGATGTTTCGCTCACCAGCACGTCGCTTCCTGCGTCGTTTTCCGCGCCGACCGGGTACCAGCTCTATGCGGGGGGCAAGGTCTACTCGCCGCAGTCGCTCCCGTCGTCGGTCAACGGCGGCACCTACGAGGCCTCGCCCCGAACCAATCCGCTCGGCTTGTTCGTGCGCAACGGCTCCGTCGACCTGAAGAACAACACGACGATCCGCGGCACCCTGATCGCGACCGATCAGGTGAACATCGACGGTACCAACGTCACGCTCGAAGCGGTGAACCTCGAATCGATCGAGGGGGCCTCGCAGCCCAGTCGATTGCCCGTGATTTACGCCCGTAACCTGGCGCTGAACGCGACCTCCGGGGCGACCATTCGGGGCGCGACGCTCGTGTTGCAAGAGTTCCAGTCGATCTCCGGCGATCAAGCGACGATGAACGTTACCTTTACGGGCAACGTGGCGGCGCGGCGCATTCGATTGCGAGGACGTAATGGCTGGAGCAATGCCTCCTGGCCGTTACTGATGACCCTGTTCAACCTGCAAGCCAACCTGCTCAACGGCATCAAGTACTTCCCCGTTTACGCACATGCCCTGGGCTACCAGGCGGTCCCGGTTGTGACGCTCCAACCGGAAACGGAACAGGTGACAGAGCATTGTCCGGACGTCGGACAGCCGATCTACGTACCGAGGTCGTCCGATCCGGGACTGCGTTGGCAGTTGATCCGTTGGACGGATGGCGTGTAGATACGCTCTCGCAATCGCTGCAATCGCTACAAGGAGACTTGACGATGAATTGGAAGACCCGCGCCGCTGGGACAGCATTGCTAGCAACCAACGTCGTATCTCTTGGAATGCTAGGTTTTTACCAGACGACGACGGCTGCGCCGCCGCAGGCACAGGAACCGTTCGCCAACGCCGTCCAGCAGCGATTCGAGACGATCGACGCGCTGCGGGAGATCAGCTCGCTGTTGAAGGAACAGAACGCTTTGTTGCGTTCCGGCAAGCTGGAGGTCGTCATTGTTGGCGTACAACAGCCCACCCCAGGACGATGAACCAGCGCCGACATTCGCCGCACGGCTTCACGCTGATCGAGCTATTGCTCGTCGTGGCGATCGTCGGGATCTTGAGTGCCATCGTTCTTCCCAACAGCAATCCCAATATCGCCGAGCAGCTCAAAGGGGCGGCGCATGCGCTCGCCTCCGACCTGGCGTGGACGCGCAGCCTCGCCGTCGAGTATGAAAGCCGCTACAGCGTTACCTTCGATCTCACGCGCAATCGCT
Source organism: Pirellulales bacterium (assembly GCA_019636335.1). Lineage (NCBI taxonomy): Bacteria > Pseudomonadati > Planctomycetota > Planctomycetia > Pirellulales > Pirellulales bacterium. The sequence continues at coordinate 96,904 of JAHBXR010000022.1, read as the reverse complement.
ACGTGCTCGAGCACACGGGCACGAATCCGGCGCTCGAAACGCTGCCCCGCCTGCCGACGCAGGCCTGGTCGAACCCCAGCGATCAGTACATCGTCTCGCTGGACGACGCTCCCTCGATGCACGGCAGCACGGCGCAATTGCTGGCTGCTGGCGCGGCAGGCGCGCCCGCGGTGAACCTGGCCTCGGTCGAGTTCGGGCCGCTCGGCGAGACGACCAGCCCCCAGGAGACCGTCGTCTGGCTGACGGCCGGTCGCTTCGCGGAACGCCGCTTCATCTCGGTGACGGTCGACCCGATCACGGGCATGGCCTGGGTAGGAGATGTCACAACGGCGCTGCCTGCCGGCATCACGAATCCCGACAGCGGTTCGACTCCCCTCAATGGCTCCTGAGCTTGACGGAGCACCAGAGAATAACCATGGTCGGATTCTTCGCATCCAAACGTGGCGGTCCCATTGGCGTGGATCTCGGCAGCCGCGCGATCAAGCTGCTGCAATTGAGTGGCGATCGCACGCGCGTAATCGACGCCGTGCGTCACGAGTTATCTCCGGTCGAAGGGCTGCGTCCCGAGCAGCAAGCCGACCGATTGACCGATGCCCTGCGTCAGGCGCGTCAGGGTCGCGAGTTCGTCGGCCGCGATGCCGTATTGTGCCTGGGGGGCGAGCAACTCTACGTGCAGAACATTCGCGTCCCCAAGGCATCGGGCGAAGAACTCGATCGCATCGTCCATGCCGAGGCCGAAGGCAAACTGCCATTTTCGGCCAGCGAGGCAGAAATCCGCTTCGTCGAAGCCGCCGACGTCCGGCAAGGGGACATGACGAAGCGCGAGGTCGTGCTGTTGGCGTGCCATCAGCCGGTGCTCGAGCGCATCCTGTCGATTGTGGTGCGGGCCGGACTGCGCCCCGTGGCCGTCGACATCGAACCCGCCGCCGTGCTGCGCTGCTACTCGCAACAGTTTCGCCGCGACGAGGACAAACGGCAGCGCACGCTGATGGTTCACGTGGGGGCGTCGAGCACGGCGGTGGTGATCGCTCAGGGGAACGACGCGTTGTTCATCAAGTACGTGGAAACCAGCGGCCGCACGCTCGACGAGGCCGTGGCCAGGCACCTGCGACTCGGCCTGCCCGAGGCGGCCGCGCTGCGCCGTCAACATGCCGACCGGCAGGCCGATCGCCGCGACGAGGAGATCTCGCGCAGCCTGGCCGAGGCCACGCGGCCGATTGTCGAACGGCTGACCGGCGAACTATCGCTCTGCCTGCGTTATCACAGCGTCACGTTCCGCGGACAACCGGTGGCACGAGTCATCCTGGGCGGAGGAGAAGCCACGCCCGGCCTGGCCGAGTCGCTGACCGCGCGGCTCGACATTCCATGCGAGGTGGGCGATCCGCTGCGATTGCTGCCGTCGAATCGTCCCGCCGGTCGTCAGAGCCAGTGGGATGTCGCCACCGGACTCGCCTTGCGCAACGTGAATTGAACCAACCATCGGCACGACAATGCTATCGGGCGGCATGAAAGACATCGACTTTCTACCATCGACCTATCGCGAGCTGCATCGACAGCGGCGGGCGACGATGGTGCGCCTGGTGCTGGTGTTGTCGGTGGCCGGTACGATTGTGGCCGCCGCGCTGACGCAGCATGCCGAACGGCGCCGCGTTATGGCGCGCCTGGCCGATGTTCAATTGCTGCACAAGGAAGCCACCGCGCGGCAGGCGATGTTGACCGAGCTGCAGGGCAAGCTCGAACGTGCCAACGCGATGGCCGGTTTGCTGACGTTCCTGCGCCACCCCTGGCCCAAATCGCAATTGATGACCGAGGTACTGGGTCCGCTTCCCGAGGCCATCACGCTCGAGCGTGTGGAAGTGGTGCCCGTGACCAGACCCACGCATCAACCGGCTGGTCCGGGACCAGCCCCCATTCCAACGGATGGCGACCCACAAGCTCCGCAGCAGTTGGCCGCGGTCGACGACCTGGAGGTGTTACGCACGCAAGCCGCGTCGAGCGTGCTCGAGATACGCCTCTGGGGACTCACGAGCGATCATTCCGCGCTGCACATGTATTTGATGGCCTTGGGGGAATCGAAGCTGTTGCTCAATCCCGAGTTGGAACGCGTGGAAGGAGTGCCAGGGGAGGACAAGACGGCAGTGCGTTTCATGGCGCACGTCACCGTCCGTCCCAGTCCGGGCATGAATTCCTCGCCGTCAGAGAACGCTGCCGCGCCCGCGGTGGCCACGACGAATTAGCGCTCACCGATAGATCGCAAAGCGCACGCCATGTGGAAGAAACGAATCTCGCAACACAGCATCTGGTTGATCTCGGTACCGCTGGTCGGCGCCTTGCTCGGCTACATGCTTTACTTCTACATCCCCGGTCGACGGGATCTGATGGCACTGCGCGAACAACTACGCGCCACGGAAGCCACCATCCATGAAGCCGACATGCTGGTGGTCAAAATTCCGGCTGTCCAATCGCAACTCGGCCAGGCCACGGCCTACAACGAAACGTGGAATGATCGCATCGCTCCGCAAGGACAGATCGTGGGGGTGTTCGGCAGTATCAGCCGGCTGGCCAGCGACGTAGGGGTCTCTCCCTCGCGTTTTGCCCCCGAGAAGGTGACCGATCTACGCTATTTGCGACAAGTGGCCGTCGACCTCGCCTGTACCGGCGAGTTCGAGGAGATCCGAGAATTCATCCATCGCCTGGAAGATTTGCCGCAGTTTGTCTGGCTTAACAATATTGAGCTCTCTGCGGTGCCTGCGAAAAATGAATCGGACAGGAAGCTTACAAAGTGCGAGTTGAATCTCGTGATATTTGGTAATCAGCGAGAGATTTCCGATTAGGTTGAGACTACCGGCCGACCGATAGAAGGGACTGCCGTGCGCCAGCGGGACGCGTTCGCTGGCAGCGGTGCTAGTACCGTGAACCTGAAGCAACTGAAAAACCAGATTCGCCGCGAGGTGAAAGCCAGCCCCCAGAAGGCGGCCATGCTAGGTCTCGCGCTGTGCGTGGGACTCTATTTTTGGACGCCCATGGTTTGGAAGCTGGTTCGTCGTTCGAAGCCCCCTGCGGTCCAGTCCGCCGATGGCACGATCGACCCTCAGGTGCTGATGTCGCGATTGGGGACATCGCTGGACGCCTTGTCCAAACCGACCCCCACGCCCGAGCGCCCGTGGCGCATGCTGGCCGAAGAGATTGATAGCAATCCGTTGATGGCACGCGGTGGCTCCTTGCCGGAGATCCGCGATCCCTTCAATGGCACGCTCGCGATCGTTAGCCCCGGAAGGAGTCTGGTCGCCGAGACGGAGGAAACGCGACAAGCAGAGATCGACCCGAACGCGGCAGGATTAAAGCTGAGCAGCACGCTCATCGGACCGCGCCGCCGATTGGCGTTGATCAACGGCGATGTGTACACCGTGGGGAGCGAAATTGACCTGGGAAACGGGGTTGTGTTTTACGTCGCCGAGGTCAGCAACAACCAGGTGGTTCTCGTACGGGGAGATCGAGAATTCGCCTTGGTCATTCCCGAAAAAGACAGGGCAGGCAACGGATCTCGCCGTCTGAGCGCAGGTCCCTGAGATAGGACGAAAGCGAGGCTCGACGCGCGGAGCGCGAAGAGCCAGGGTAAGCCGCGGCCCACCGATCGAGTGGACCTTGGCCGAACGACGGCACCTGTCATGGATGACATATGAGCCGCGTGCTTCGAGTGATGCTGTTGTTGATGGGCGCACTGGCCGGCCTCAGTTCGGCCGTCTATCTCGCTGCGCGCACTCCGCAGCAGACGACGCACACCGAATCGGGCCACACGAAAGTTTCGTGGGGCACCCTGGATGATCCGGACTCGCCAGGCGAGCCGTCGCCAGCTACGGCCACGACACGCTCCCACGCGGCGAGTCCGAAATCCATCGCCACGGCAGCGACCGAGCCGCTCGAACGCCAGAGCGCGGCGCCTCCGATCACGCAACAATCGATCCCAGGGCTCACGCCCGAAAGCACCTCCGCGGGCAACACGAGCGGCGTGTCGGGTGCTTTGGGAGGGGCCGCCGCGGCGCTCGGGGTCGATCCGCAGAAGATGGACATGAGCCAGGTCACCGAGTTGCTGCAGTCGGCCATGCAGACCCTGCAGAACCCCGGCGCCAGCACGAATCCTCTCGTGCCAGCGGCGAGCGGCGCGCCGTCAATGAACGTGGCTCCTGCGACGCCGCCAGCCGTGGCTACGGAACCCCGCACTCGAAAATCGGAGATCCTGCCCGCCCCGCAGGCGGGCGAGGGGGATGCGAATCTCCACATCAATATTCAAAACGAAGACCTCCGCGACGTGCTCGAGTTATTGAGCAAGCAAAGCGGCCTGAACATTCTGGCCAGCAAGAACGTCGGCGGCTCGGTGTCGGCAGTGCTGAACAACGTCACGGTCGACGAGGCGCTGTCGGCGATCCTCAAATCGACGGGCTTCACCGCGCGCCGCGAGGGCAACTTCATCTTCGTCGGCACGCCGCAAGACTTTGTCGAAATGGATCACACGTCCGATCGCATCGGCACGCGCATCTATCGCCCCAACTACATCACCGCGATCGAGCTGCAACAGCTCATCGAGCCGCTGCTCACGTCCGAAGTGGGGAAGTCGAGCGTCACCACGGCCGCCGCCACCGGCATCGGCAGCGATGATACGCAAGTGGGGGGCGACTCCTTCTCGAGCGGCGATGCCGTGCTCGTGCAGGACTACGAACAAGTGCTCAACGAGATCGACCAGGTGCTCGACGAGCTCGACAAACGTCCCGTCCAGGTCGCCATCGACGCGATGATTCTCAGCGTGAAGCTGGGTGACAAGCTCCAGGTGGGGGTCAACTGGCAGTTTTTACGGAACAAAGATACCATCCGCTTCGGCATCGGCACGCCGCGTACGGTGCCTTTTGCCGATCCCACGGATCCCTTCACGTTCACGGGGGGCCTGACGTTCGATTTCCTCGACAGCAGCCTGGGCTCGTTCCTGAACTTCCTCGAGACGATCGGCGACACGAACGTGATCGCTTCGCCCCATCTGATGGTGCTCGACAAGCAGCGAGCCGAGATCCTGATCGGCGCCCAGTTGGGCTACATCAGCACGACCGTCACCGAGACGAGCACGACGCAGAGCGTCGAGTTTCTCGAGGTCGGTGCCCAGTTGCGATTGCGGCCGTACGTCTCGACCGACGGCCTGATTCGCATGGAAGTACACCCCGAGCTCTCGACCGGCGCCGTGCCGGTGCGCGAGGGATTCACCCTTCCGGAAAAAGAAGTCACGCAGGTCACCACGAACATCATGGTGCGCGACGGCTGCACGGTGATCATCGGTGGCCTGATGCGCGAAGACCTGAAAACGACGACGACGCAGGTGCCGGTGGTGGGCAATCTGCCTTACGTCGGCTTTCTCTTCCGCAACACGACCGAAGACATCGAGAAGCGCGAGATTCTCGTGCTGATCACGCCGCACATCGTCTACGAGCCAGAAACGTGCCGCGACGGAGAATGCGGCGCGATGGAATTCCATCGCCGCCAGGCCGTCTACCGCGATCACATGAGCCCGCTGGGCAAGCGTTACCTGGGCCGCATCTACTTCCGCAAGGCGCAGGCCGCCTGGGCAGCGGGCGATTACGATGCCGCCTTGCGGCTGGCGCAATGTTCGGTGCAGTTCGACCCGACCAATCGCGCGGCGATCGAACTGACCACCGATATCGTGGCCGGCCGGCACGATGGTCCGTATAGTGGCGGCGAAATGCTGCCCCCCGGCGAAAAAATCGAGTTGCTCGACAGCGATGGTGAGATTCCGCCCTGGGTACTCGATTCGCTCGAGCGAGAATTGGCCCCGGCGCCTGCGGGCCCCCCGGCCGAACCGAAGCATCCGCTCGAACCGGGCGTGCCGGGCGATATTGTTCCGATCGAACGCTACTAGGGAACCTGTGGCAAGACGCATGACGTACGCGCGCTGCATCGGAACGGCCTGGCTACTGACGCTGCTCGTCCTGGCGATGAGCTCGGCGGTGGGGTGCGCCAGTGTCTCGAAGTTTCCGGAGAAGCCGACCCAACCGGAGATCTCCTCCGAGGATCGTGCGGCGGAAGTAGTGCGCGACTTCGAGCGGAAGCGCGACGATGCGCAATACAACGCCGCGGCACAGTCGTTGCGCAAGGGAGACCTGAAGAGCAGCCAGAGCAACCTCGAACAGGTGCTGGCGCGCAATCCGCAGCATCGCAGCTCGCGCTTGCTGCTGGCCGAGGTGATGGTCTGCCAGGGTCAACCGCAGATGGCGGCCATGCAGCTCGAAATGGCTCGCAAGCACCACCCGGACGACGCCGAAATCGAGCATACGTTGGCGCTCGTGCGCGACACGATGGACCAGCACGAAGCAGCGCTGACGCATTACCGACGCGCGGCGGAGCTCGCGCCGGACAACGACGTTTATGCTGCCAGCTTGCGTACGGTTTCGAGGGCTCCGTTGACGCCGATGGCCGAGAGCGGCTCGACGCAACTCGCTGCCGCTACCCCGCCCCCACCGAAGTCGGTCGACATCAAGTCAGCGCCGGTCGTCCCCGTGTCGTATCAACAACCGGCCATCCCAACATTTTCAGGGGCTGCTGTCCCTGTCACGGCTACCATATCAAACAACGTACCCGCGCTCCTGCCGAACGAGCACGACGCCGCGCCGCTGCCACCGGCGCAAGCGGCAGAATCGTCAACTGGCGAGGTAAACATTCGCTTTGCCGAGGTCGACCACCTGCCGGTCGGTCAGGCCATGTCGGCGTTGCAGCGTCCGAATTCGATCTCGACCCCCTCGCCCTTGGCGAGCGCCGCGCAAATCGCGCAGTGCGGCCAGCAGGCCATCGAAGCGGGCAACCTCGATGCGGGGGTGTCGCTCATCCGCCAGGCGATGGCCGCGGAACCGCAAAATCCGCAGATCCCGATCTCGGCGGCAGTGGCGCTGCTACGTCGGGGGGAATCGCTCCCCGCTGTGGAACTAATGAGTGGGGCGGCACAATCGTTTCCTTCGTCACCGCGTGTTCTTCAGACGCTGGGACTGGCTCAGTACCAATCGGGCGACTTCCAAGCGGCGCAATCCACGCTGCAACAGGCGCTTAGGTTGGACAACTCTCACGCCCTGTCCTACTTTTTATTGGGTTCCGCGCTGACCAGGCTTGGCCAGCGCGAAGAGGCGGCCCGTCACTTCGCACAAGCCCGCGCGCTCGATGCGAAGTACGACCTCCGTCGCTGATCCCCGCGCGATTCCCTTCGCGCTGAACGTGCCGCTCGTGGCGTGCTTCGCGCCACGGACAACGTTCAGTAGGGAAAGTCTCGCGTTGCTTCTACCTGCTCAGCACGAGTGTGGCTGCCTGCGAACGGGCAGTCGCGCCGCGTGCCTTTCGTCGTTTGAGGATTGATGGAGCACGAGCTCCCAATTGGAACGAGACGATCTCGACGGACACCATGCATTCTCGCTTCGCACCATCCACGAACTATTTAACGGCTGCTTCGGCCATGTTTTGCAGTGCCAGTGCGCTGGCTTGGGCCGCCACGTGGAACTTCGACCCGGCGACTTGGGTCGAACGACTGGCGCTGGTCGGCGGCACGACCCTCATCGCCGTTGGGGCCGTGACCTGGTTGATGCGTTGCTGGACGTCCGAGCGCCGGCTCGTGGCGCATTACCTGCACGATCTGGCCCACGCCGCCGAGGATGGTTCGAGCGGCGGCCCGGCGGCGGTCGATCTGCCGGCGCTGTTGCGCCGCAGCGTCTGGGGGCCATCGCTCGAAGCGATCTCGGCGGGGCTGGCCAAGTGCTACGATCGCACCGAGGCGGCCGAGATGGCCCGCACGGCACTCGAAATCCGCATCCGCCGCGCGACCGAAGAACAAGCACGCACGAATCAGATTCTCGCCCACCTTTCCGATCCCGTGCTGGTGGTCGACAAGTACGACGAGCTCGTGCTGGCGAACGACAGCGCGTCGCAGTTGCTGCACCTGGACGAGAAGAGCACCGAGCAACGCGCGATCCATCGCCTGCTCGAGTGCGAGAAGCTCGTCGAGGTGTTGACCGACACGCGACGTCGGCCCAATGCCACCACGCGCACGGAAGAAATCGAGCTGTGCGACGAAGAAGGGCAGGCCCGCTGGTATAGCGTCACGGCGAGCAACATGGCCCGCTCGGGCGAGACGGGAGAGAGCAACATCGGCGGATCGGCCGGCGCCGTCGCCGTGTTGCGCGACGTCACGAGCCAGAAGGCCTCGCAGAAGCGGCACGCCGAGTTCGTCTCGGCCGTGAGCCACGAGATGAAGACGCCGCTGGCCGGCATCAAGGCCTACGTCGAGCTGCTCGCCGACGGGGACGCCGAAGACGAGGAAACCCGCGAAGAGTTTCTCAACGTTATCAACAGCCAGGCCGACCGGCTACAGCGGCTGATCGACAACATGCTCAACTTGGCGCGGATCGAAGCGGGGGTCGTGAAGGTCGACCGTCAGCACCGCGCCCTGAACGAGATCCTGGAAGAAGCGGCCAGCGTCGTCCAACCTTCGGCCGAAAAGAAACACATCACGCTCGTCACCGACCTCAGCCCCATGTACCTGGGGGTGCTGGTCGACCGCGACATGCTGCTGCAGGCGGCCATCAACCTGCTGTCGAACGCGATCAAGTACACGCGCGATGGGGGGACCGTCACGCTCCGCAGCCGCATGTCGGACGGCGAGGTGCAGCTCGAGGTCGAGGACACGGGCGTGGGGTTGAGCCCCGAAGATTCCCGTCGTGTCTTCGAAAAGTTCTACCGCGTGAAGAAAGACAGCGACATGGCGCCGGGCACGGGGCTGGGCCTGGCGCTCGTGAAGCACATCGTCGAGGACGTCCATAACGGCAAGATCGAGGTCACCAGCCAACTGGGCGAAGGCAGCACGTTTGTCATCACGCTGCCCAGCGCCGGCCGGCTCGGATAAGTCACGGCGCCGTGCGAAGCGGCGTCAGGGAGCGAACGATGTCGGGCAAACGCGTGCTCTTGTGCGACGACGAGATTCACATTCTCAAGGCCGCCGAGTTCAAGATCCGCCGCGCGGGTTATGACGTCGAGTGCGTGGGAGATGGCGAGCAGGCCTGGGAGTCGATTCAGCGCCGCTTGCCCGACGTGGTCGTCACCGATTGCCAGATGCCCCGCCTCGACGGCATTGGACTGTGCCGCCGCGTCCGCGACCACGAGCACACCCGGCACCTGCCGATGCTGATGCTCACCGCCAAGGGATACGAGCTGAGCCACGAGGACATCGTCGAGCAGTTGGGCGTGCTGCGCGTAGTGGCCAAGCCCTTCAGCCCGCGCGAACTGTTGCAAATGGTCGAAGAAGTCCTGGAGACGGGGACGCTGAGCCCCGCGCACGCGACTAGCGAATAAATCGAGCCCGCCACGATGAATCTTCCCACCGAAATTTTTGGCAACGTTGTCGTCGTCCATACGCCCGAGGAGCTCGGCCGCGATCAGGCCGAGGACTTCGAGCAGTTCGTAACGACGTTGTCGCAGCAGCGCGTGGTCGTCGACTTGGACAATACCGAGTTGCTCGACAGTCAGGGGCTGACGGCTCTGCTCGAGGCGCAAGACAAGCTGTACGAAGCGGGGGGCAACATCAAGGTGGCCACCACCAACCCGTACAACCGCAAGATCCTGGAGATCACGCGACTCGATCGCCAACTCGAAGTGTTCGAGAGCGTGGTCGACGCCGTGCGCAGCTTCCGCTAGACGCGTGGCCGCGTCTGGCGTGCCGCACGCGGCACGCCCCGAGCCCCACTCCCGCCTTGAGAACCTTCTGATGGCTACCACGCACGAACGCAAGATGCGCCTGGGCGATCTGCTGATCGACAAGGGCTATCTAACGAACGAGCAATTGCAGGCGGCCCTCGAGAAGCAGCGCGAGGAGGGACGCAATAAGCTGCTGGGCGAGATCCTCGTCGAGCACGAGTTCTGCAGCGAAGACCACGTGCTCGAATGCCTGGCGGTCGAGTACGGCGTGCCCTATGCCAAGCTCGAGCCGCGGATCTGCGATTCGCGCGTGGTCGACGTGCTGCCGCGCGAGTTCATCGAGGCGAACCTCGTTCTGCCGCTGTACAAGATTCGCGATACGCTCACGGTCGCGCTGGCTGAGCCGTCGAACCTGTTCTTGATCGACGAGATCGAGAGCCTGACGCAGCTCAAGGTGCAGATCGTCGCCTCGTCGACGAAGGACATCCGCCGGCTCGTGCAGACGAACCTGCCCGACTCGAAGGTCTTCGTCATCGACGATATCATCGAGGACTCGGACAGCGCCGACGTCACGCTCATCGAAGAGGCGATCGACGACATCGGCGACGTCGAGGAGATCGCCGGACAATCGCCGGTCATTCGACTGGTCAACTACATCATCTTCAACGCCGTAAAGGAGGGGGCGAGCGACATCCACATCGAGCCGGCCGAGCGCTGCACGCGGGTGCGCTACCGCATCGACGGCCGCTTGTACAAGTCGCTCGAAGTGCCGCTGCACCTGCTCAACGCGGTGACCAGCCGCATCAAGATCATGGCCTCGCTCGACATCAGCGAGCGCCGCTTGCCGCAAGACGGCCGCGTCCACGTGCTGCTCGAGAGTCGTCCGATCGATCTGCGCGTCTCGACGTTCCCGATGAATCGGGGCGAAAAGACCGTGATGCGAGTGCTCGATACCCGCGCCGTGTCGTTGAATCTCGAAGACCTGGGATTCGCCGAGGACATTCTGACGGGCTTCCACGAGAACATCACCGCCCCCAACGGCATCGTACTCGTCACGGGTCCGACCGGTAGCGGCAAGTCGACGACGCTCTACGCCGCGCTGAACGCCATCAGCTCGATGGAGAACAACGTCTGCACGGTCGAGGATCCGATCGAATACCACCTGCCGCTAATCAATCAGTTCCAGGTGCAGGAGAAGGTGGGGCTTACCTTTCCGCGCGCCTTGCGCACGCTGTTGCGGCAAGACCCCGACGTCATCATGGTGGGCGAGATTCGCGACGAGGAGACCGCGCGCACGGCCATCCAGGCCGCGCTTACCGGGCACCTCGTGTTCAGCACGCTGCACACGAACGACGCCTGCGCCGCCGTCACACGCTTGATCAATATGGGGGTCGAACCCTACCTGATCAGTGCCGCGCTCAACATGGTGCTCGCGCAACGACTCGTGCGCCGTATCTGCTCGAAGTGCAAGGAAACCTACGATCCGCCGCGCCAATTGCGCAAGGCGGTCGAACGAATGGGCTTCCAGATCGACGAGTTCTACCGCGGGGTCGGCTGCCGCAAGTGCCGCAATACCGGCTTCAGCGGGCGTATCGGCATTCACGAGCTGCTCGTGCTCAACGACGAGATGCGAGACGCCATTACGGCCAATCCCTCGCTCGCCACGTTGCACCAGATGGGGCGGCAACTGGGCATGATCACGCTGGCCTACGACGGATTCCGCAAGGCGCGCGAGGGCATCACCACAATCGAAGAGGTGCTGCAGTGCGCGGGCGCAGGGAGCGAGCCGCTCGACGCCCGGCCGCAACTTGTGGAGAGCGCCTAAGCCAGGCCGCGTTGACCAGAAAGATTCGACGACCCCCCGCCACGAAGAACGCCCATGTCCACCACCTTCGAATACCGCGCACGCGACAACGCCGGCAACTTGCGGCAAGGTTCGCTCGAGGCCGACAGTCCCGAAGAGGCCACGCTGCGCCTCAAGCGCGATGGCTTGCAGGTGCTCAAGGTGACCGACGCCGACGATGCGGCCGCCGCGGCCGGGGGCTTGTTTGCGCGCCGCATCACCCGGGCCGAGATCATCTACACCACCAGCCAATTGGCGATCATGGTCGAGACCGGCATCTCGCTCACCATGGCGCTGGGCAGCATCATCGAGCAGGAGCAGAACCCCACGCTGCGGCACTTGCTCGACGACATCAAGGCGTCGATCGAATCGGGCGAGGACTTCTCGAGCGCGCTGGCGCGGCATCCCAAGTATTTCGACACGACCTACGTCGCGCTGGTCCGGGCGAGCGAATCGACCGGCACGCTGGGCGAAATGCTCGAGCGCATCGCGCAGTATCTGCGCAAGGACCTCGAGACACGCAGCAAGGTCAAGTCGGCGATGGCCTATCCCTGCGTGATGGCGATCGCCGCGGTCAACGTCACCATCTTTCTGCTGGCGTACATCTTTCCGAAGTTCACGCCGTTGTTCGCGCAGAAGAAGATGCAACTGCCCATGCCGACCGTGGTGGTGCTCGCCATCTCGAACGCCCTGACGAACTACTGGTATCTGTTCGTCGCGGGCATCGCGCTGGCGATTGCCGGCGTGGTATTCGGCCGCCACACCGACCTGGGGCGCAAGATCATCGACTGGATCAAGATCAACACGCCCGCGGTCGGTACGCTGACGCGTAAGGTGATTATCAGCCGCAGCATTCGCACCCTGGGAGCGATGCTCCGCGGCGGCGTGCCGATGCTCGAATCGCTCGAGCTATGCGCGGCGGTCTCGGGCAACTATTACTATCGCGAGCTGTGGAACCGCGTGGCCTCGGAAATCACCACGGGCAGCACCCTGCAGAAGGCGCTGGCCGGCACCTCTCTGTTGCCCCCGACGCTCGTGCAGATGATCTCGAGTGGTGAAGAGACCGGCAAGCTCGGGTTCGTGCTGGACCGCGTGAGCAACTACTACGACCACGAGGTCGAAACCGCCGTCAAGGCGGTCACCAGCCTGATCGAGCCGATCATGATCACGATCATGGGGGGCGTCGTGGGGGGCATCGGCATGGCCCTGATGCTCCCGATCTTCAAGCTGAGCACGTCGCACTAACGCGGTGCGGCGAGATACACGCACAAACCTTGGCGAGCCAGTTTACGATTTACGTGTGCGCCTCGCTTGTTCGGTCAACCAATTCAAGACACTTCGCACTACCTGGCGAGTTTCGCGACCCTTGACGGCGATTACCTCAGACTGTGGAACGACATCGAGCCAATCGGCCTTGATAACGCATGCTTCATTGAGACCCGTGCAAGCCATCCCTTGCACGTCGGAAGTGGCGAAAAACCAGCCAGACTTCAATGGCAACGAGAAGTCCGTGCTAATTGCCGCGAGTCTGAGATCCTCGCCAGCCACAATTTCCTGTGGTCGGTTCAGCACTAGTGCAGGACGCACCTTTGGATTCTGCCCACGCGGATCGCACAATTCGACAAGGACAACAGATCCCAGTTGAATCGATTTGGACACAGCGATCAGTCGTCCATAGATGATTCACTGGAGTGTTGAGCGCGGAATTCGTGCATGAGCCTGACGAATTGTTCCTTGGTAGGCCCCAGTTCTGCGATAGCCTCCCACGAATCTGCCTCGTCCGCCGACAGTTGAATGGTAGCATCGGCGCCTGAGTCCATGCTGTCGGCATACGCGCTATCACCGCCTGGACCACTGTCATGATGGGAACTGGCGACCACAAAACCATCGCTGCATGCCGCAGAGGCGAAACCCGACGATTGAAATCCAGAACTCATACCAGGAACTCAAGGAGAGGTGACTTCTGTCGGTAAACTTGCGATCAAAGTACGCTCCGCCACTTCGATGTCATCGACGATAAGTCGCACGCGATAATCGCCTGCCTCCGAAAGGCGAGCATGCACATGAGCCATGATCGTCATGGACGTCCCTAAATCCGGTCGATCTTGCCTGCGAGGCACGGTGAACTGTCGATCTTGCGTCAACGGTTGCCAGGCGGCATCGCCCGGACCCGAGATTTCGACCCGGTAATCGTATGTCCTGTCGAACTCCTCAACCCTGAAATCGAGCTTGGCAACCAGGCAAAAACTGGCATCCGTCGGGAACGAAATAGCCGTCCAAACGGAGATATTGGCACCGAGAATGTGAACACGGTTTCTCGTTGCTGCCTCGGCGCTGCTCGCCAACAAAACGTAGTCTAACCGCATTCGAACCAGGACTCCCAGTTGGTATGATCGGCGCAGCTTCAAAGACATTTGACGCACCGATCAGCCGAATTTAATTGTATTTTCTCGAACAGAGCCGGTCAAAGTTTAGTTTTCGTGGCGACTTCCGATATGTTACGATAACCGGCGTCGTTTGGCCGGTTCATGTCCCGCCTGGCGAAGGCAGCAGCCTATGCTCCGCGTTCTTGGCTCACAGCGCACGCTCTGCGATCGGCTCTCGCGCCGCGAGATGCTGCGTGCCGGCGGCTTGGGACTGGCCGGACTATCGCTCGCCGATCTGTTGCGCTATGAGGACGCGGCGCGCGCGTCGGAGACGCCTCGGCCGAGCTCCTTCGGCCGCGCGAAGTCGTTGATCCTGATCCATCTCTATGGATCGCCCTGCCAGTTGGAATGGGTCGACCTCAAGCCCCACGCGCCGATCGAGATCCGCGGCGAGTTGGGGGGCATTCCTTCGACGCTCCCGGGTTGCGACGTGTGCGAGCTCTACCCATCGATGGCGAAGGTGATGGATCGCACGACGGTCATCCGCTCGATGTCGCACCCCTATCCCATCCACGGCGTGGCGTATGCGCTGACGGGCGTGCCGACGATCGACGTCGCCATGGAAATCAGTCCGCGCGATCCGAAGCACTGGCCCTTCGTCGGCTCGGTGATCGAATACGTCGATTCGCTCCGCCCGCGCGACGGCCGGCCGTTCGACGTGCCGCAGAATATCGCGCTGCCGTTTCCCTTCAGTAGCAAACGCGTGGGCGAAGTACCGCGGGCGGGCCCCTACGCCGCCTTCCTGGGCGAGCAGTACAACCCCGTCTGGACGAACTACGTCGGCACCGCCAACCGTTCGACACGGATGGAACTGGGCGCCCTGCGCTTCAACGATCCCGAGCCGTACGTCGGCCTGGAACCAGGCAGTTACTTCGTCGTGCCGTCGGCCACGTCGCTGCAGCCGGGCATCACGCTCGATCGGCTCGATGGCCGGCGCACGCTGCTCGAACAGATCGACGCAGGCCGTGCAACACTCGAACGGGCGGTTGGCGACGCGCGATTGGATCGCTATCAGCAGATGGCCTTCTCGCTCTTGCAGTCAGACAAGCTGCGCAACGCACTCGATTTGCGGCTCGAGCCGGAGCGCACGCGCGAGGAATACGGCCATACGCTGTTCGGGCAATCGTGTCTCGCCGCGCGGCGTCTGGTCGAAGCCGGCAGCCGCGTCGTCACCGTGATGTGGGACGAGTTCGGCCTGGCCGGCCACGCCTGGGATACGCACTACGATCAGTACCGCCGCCTGAAAGAGGCCCTCGCGCCGGGCTTCGACACGGCCTGGCACGGGTTGATCCTCGATCTCGAACGGCGCGGCCTGCTCGACGACACGCTCGTTGTCTGCACGAGCGAACATGGCCGCACGCCGCAGATCAACAGCGTCGCCGGGCGCGATCACTGGTCGCGCGTCTACGCCACGCTCGTGGCCGGCGGCGGCGTGAAGCAGGGCTTTGTCTTGGGCGCGTCGGATAAGCATGGGGGCGAAGTCGCCGACCGGCCCGTCAGCCCGAAGGACCTGCTCGCCACGATCTATCACCTGCTCGGCATCGACCACCGCCTGCTGATCCACGATGGTCTGGGAAGACCCTTGCCGCTGGTCGATGGCGAAGTGGTACACGAGATGCTGGCGTAAGGCTGGCGCTCAATCGAGCCAGTCGCCATCGGCCAGTCGCTGGGGCGTGTACTCTTCGGTCACGTAGCTGATGTCCTTCGAGATCAGCGACTCGACTTCGAGCTTGAAGCCGTTCGAGAGCATCAGCTCGATCTCTTTCTGCCACGGCTTCTTGTCTTTGAACCAGGGATAGTTGGCGATCTGCTTGGCGCGCTTGATGTCGTTCTGGTCGAGATTGATCTTCACGCTGTTCGAGAGCTTGCAACGCTCGAAATCGCGGCTACGCAGGCCGAGATACTTGGCGTCGGGAATGGCCATCCGCTGGCTCTCGAACGCCAGATTGATCGAGCCCTGCTTGATCACGCTGTAGATGTAGTAGCCCCAGGGATCATTATCCAAAAGACAATAGACCGGCAGATTCAACTCGTTGTGCAGCCGGTTCAACAATCGTCGAACACCGCGAGGCGGCTGACCACCGCCGTGCGTGAGCAGACAGTTATGCTCGCGCCAGAACTTGTCCTCGTTGAAGCGCCGCCAGACCGTGTCCTTTTCGACGTGCAGGATGAACTTGGCCGAGCATTTGACGAACTGAATCACCTCGGGTTCGACGATCGAGGGAATGTTATATCCTCCGGAGCCCATGCGGGCACAGTCGATCTCGTCGCCGCTGTCGATGAGTGTGATCGGTCCGACGAGCCCACCGCGGTTCGAGGCATAGACGTGCAGTTCCTCGCGCAGGGCGTTGAGCGTCACCTCCAGATCCTCGATGATCGGGTCGCAATCGGATTGATCGTCGAACGTCTCTTCCTTGGTCCCTTCGATCGTGTGCTTCAGCAGGTAGTAGAGACCTCGGATGCTGGTCGTCTTGCTCTGATCGATCAACTGGTTGCAGCCGCTGGCGACGAGGATGGTCTGCATGTAGCTTTTGGCCTGCGACAGATTGAACAAGTGCCGGCGGTTCGTGTTCTTGCCCAACTCGATGAAGCGTTTGCGCTTGTTGAAGCTGACGTTCGAGAGCGAGCGCGTGGGGATATCGACCGCGGGATCCTTTTTCTTGGCCGCCGCCGCCACGACGGTGTCGGCCAGACGCGTGATGTCCTGCCGCGTCTTCGTATCGCGCGGATTGAGCTTCCCGTTCTTCGGTTTTGTCGCCGAACCCGTGGCAGGAGCAGAGGCATTGCGATTCGTACGCTTGGCCATATTAGATCTGATACTCCTCGGTCCCTGGAGCTGCGGATTCTGATTGAAACCGCCCGCTCGGTGACAGGCTGTCGTGTTTGGCCCCTCGCTTACGCTTCGGGTTGTGATGTCGTTGGTGCGTCGGTCACCTTTCCATCACAACCCGAAGCGTAAGCGAGAGGGATAGTTGATTACTTCTTCCGACGCTTACGAGCCGGGGCGGCCTCGCCATTCTCGCTGGGTTCCGGCGGGGAGGTTGTCGCCGCGGCACTCGCCGGCGTATTGGTCACTCCCACGGGAGCGACTTCCGACGGATCGACGATCAACACGTTCTCGCCGAAATCGTCTTCCTCGGTCTCGATGATCGGCTTGCCGGTGTCATCGAGCTGCGTGTCGGCCTCGGCCGTTTTCGAGTGCGCCACCTTGAGCAGTTGGTCGTAGAGCGCCTTGGGGTCGGTCTGATTGATGCTGCTCACGGCGGTCGCCACCTCGCCCAGGTAGCGCAGGAAGACGTTGCGGCGTTCTCCTTCCTGGCGGACCTTCAAGCGGCGCCGCATGTACATGCCGAGCTTGCGTCCCACGGCTTGCAATCCCAGGCGCAGCTCGCGCTGAATCTCGGGATAGGAGGCGACCGCTTCCTTCGATTCGCTCGTGAAAGGAACCCACACGCTGGCCATGTGAACCATGATCGTCACCGGCCCACTCGGCAGCGAACTACGCGACTGGCTCAGTCCATAGCTGCGCCAGTTGTTGGCGATGACCGATTGCGTAATCGCGCAGGCGGCTGGCTGGAACTGCAGCGGTACGCGATTGGCGTAGCGCAGCACGTTCATCGACTGACCTTCGTCGAGGTTCACGCTCTGCAGTGCCTCGTGCAGCCTGGCGATCTCTTTCGTCTTGAGCTTGCTGGGCGTCGAACGAGGACCGAGATCGGCCTCCTTCAGCACCTTGCTCGCCACCTCCATGCCGATGCCGTGGAACGTACTGGCCAGAAACTGCCGCGTGGTGCGTGCATCGCTCGCCGCGAGCATCTCGGTCAGTTGATCGAGCGAAACGCGTTGCGCCCCCGAAGTGCCGCCGTAGGCGAGCGCCACTTCAATGACGAACGGATTACCTCGATACACGGCCGGCGGGCGCGTGGCGGCGACGTAGAACTCGCCGGGCACCACTTGCCGCAAGCCGCGCAAGAGCAGCGGCTCGCCGATCGGCGAGATGCAGTCGCTGGTCGGGGCCGGAATCTTCGTTTTCTGAATGGCCTGATAGAGCCGATCGGCCTCTTGCCGGCCGATGCGCGTCGTGCTGGCGCGCGTGCTGAGCTTCGCTTCCTCACAGATGCGGCGCGCGACGCCCGAGCTCACCCGAGAAAACGACGACGATAGAAAGCTCGACAGCGTCTGCCCCTTGGCATCCTTGAGCATCGTGACGAGCATGCCCAACTCGACGCCATAGGGATGCGGCTTGATTTCCTTCGGCTCGCGCGGCAGTTGATCGGTTGCGCGGACAAACTCGCGTTTGTTCCCTTCGGGATCTTGGAAGTGGAGCGTGACATGGGGATTGGCGATGGCCGTCTGCTCGAGATACTCGTCGACGCTGCCGCGCCCTCGCTGGTAACGCCCTTCGAGCTCGATGGTGACGCGCGTGCCGTGATCGACCTCGACCCATTCGATGCCGTGCTTCTCGATGGCGGCATTGCCGGCGGCGCCGGGCGGGATGTCGACCCCTTCTCCCTTGCCATTCAGAATCTCGGGCTGGTTCTTCTTCGTGTCGATGGCGATCTCGTAGTAGTGCGCCGGTTTGCGGGGCGAGGTCTTCGACATGATCTTCACGGGCTTGCCGGTGGTGAGCAGCCCGTACATGCCGGCGGCGCTAATGCCGATCCCCTGCTGGCCGCGGCTCATCCGCAGGCGGTGGAACTTCGACCCGTAGAGCAGCTTGCCGAAGATGAGCGGGATCTGCTTCTTGAGAATGCCCGGCCCGTTGTCCTGCACGCCGATCTTGAAGCGGTTCTCGCCGGTGCCCGCGACAATGTGGACCCAGATCTCGGGCAGGATGCCCGCCTCTTCACAGGCGTCGAGCGCGTTGTCGACCGCCTCTTTGATGGCGGTGAGCAGGGCCTTGCGGGGATTGTCGAAGCCGAGCAGGTGGCGATTCTTGGCGAAGAACTCCGAGACCGAGATGTCGCGCTGGCTGGCGGCCATCGACTGGGCGGTCTGCCGGCGGCGTTTGCCTCCTGGGGCATGGCCGTTGCTACTCGCATCGGCCTCGTGATCTTCGGCGCCTTCTTCCTCGGCTTCATCGGCCACCGCGCTGCGCGAGGCACGACGGGGCGAAGGCCCACGTTCCTGGGCGCCCCCCCGGCGGCGGCGACGGGGTGAACCGGCAACACTTTGCGACGAACGAACGCGAGCAGAAGGCGAAATACGACGACGCACAGTGCATCCTACGACGGGCGAGACGTGAGCCGGCAACACCTGCATCCCAGGGGGGGACGTAAGCCGACTACGCGAAATGGTTTATCGCCAGACCGTCAGGGCCGGCGAGCCGGTCAAAAGTTTACCTTGGCGGATGGGTACAGGCCGATTGGCCGCACCCGTGGCTCCCTCCACATGCGACGCCCCACATGACGTGGCAAATTATAGCGATTATGACGATCACGTCACCTCCGAGTGAGATGGAGGCCCGACGGCGGAACCGCGCGCTCGATACGCCGCGCACAGACCGTGCATCCGGCAGATAAAGACTCATCACTACGACCGCGCCAGGCCGAGATTTGCAATAGGGCGACTAGTCTTCCCGCGGCTGGTCGTCGCCGGTCGGCGTTTCTTTCCCGCGAAACGTCGCTCGTTCCTGCCTTCGACCCATACGGTTTGGTTCTGGCTCCCGCGCTGGACCGGCCGCACCTTGGCCCCTGGAAGGGCCGCTCCCATTCCCGGAGGGATCTGCTCATGTCGCGCTCCGTGCTGCGCACTTTGTCCCGCATTCTGGCCTTGCTGCCGACGTTGGCCCTGGCGGCGCTTGCCGTCGAGTTTTCGACCTGCGAAGCGCGGGCCCAGACGCCGCCGATCTTTTCGAACTACTACGTCCCGCCCTATGGCGGCCCCGGCGCGCAGTTGTATATCTCGCCCCGCCCCACCCCGGCGCGGGTGGGCCACGTGTACTACACCTACCAGCCCGTGATGCCGCACGAGTTCATGACGCCCCACTCGCGCTGCTACTACGGCTACATGCCCGACGGCGGCTGGACCTGCACGAAGGTTCGCTGGAGCTACAACCCGTTCAACCAGGTCTGGCACAAGCCGCAACAGGTCATGCCCAGCCCGCGTTCGAGCGGCCATCTGGCGCGCAAGTTTGGGGCCGAGCGCCTACCCGTACACGACTACTTCGAAGTCACCAATTGGTAACCGACCGTCGCTGAGATCCCCCGACGACCCCCGTCGAGTCTCGCGACGTGAGATGAGGACCCGCCTACGATGAAACGCCTCTCTCTTGGCGCCGCGCTGTTGTTGTCGCTGGCGTGCGGCCTGCTGCTGGCAGACCGCGCCTCGGCGATCGAGGACACCTACATCGGCTCGATCGCGCGACAGCGCGCGGCCACGCGACCCTGGCATGGCAACTACTACGAGACGATGTGGGGTTCGCCCGTCGCCCTCGTCGTGCCGCCGAATGCCGGCTTGCAGACCAACTACAGTTGGGGCGTGCCGAGCATGCGGATATCGCCCATCTATCACCAATATCGGCCCGGCTATCCCGGCGGCGGCTATGGCCCCTCGGGCGCCTTCTATCCGACGCCGCGCTGGCCGAGCGACACCAACCAGTTTGGCGTCTATTACATCCGCGCACCGTGGTAAGGGACGTGCCGTGCGGCAACGCGCACGAGCAACGCCGCGTCAGGGCTGCTGGCATTGGGCCAGCAGCTTTTCGAAGCGTGTCTTGAGCACCGGACCGCCCAGGCTGGGATAGAGCGTCTGCGTGACCTTGATAAGGCGCACGGCCAGCGTGTCATCGCCCAGGCGATGGAGCGCTTCGGCCTGTGCATACTTGGCACGATACCAGCGATCGCTGCCGGCGCGCGAACGCCGTTCGATCTCGTTCCAACGTGTGAGCGATTCGCGCAGCGACTCCTCGTCGTCCAGCGTGCCCAACCAGCGCGCAAAGTCCTCCTGCACGTCGCCGTGGTCGGGGTGTGCCTTGACCAGCGCGCGGTAGAGCGTGCCGGCCTCCTCATCACGCCCCCCGCGAGCCAGGGCGCCCGCCAGCAGCAGGTCGAGCCGGCGCGACTGTGTGGCATCGAGTTGCTGTGCCCGGCCACGCAGTTGACGGACCACGTCGATCTCGACAGCGGCGATGTCGGCGGCCGTGTCGGCCGACGCGCTCCCCGCGATGCGAGTCAGTCCTTCGAGCATGGCCAAGGTCTCGCTGGCCGACGAAGCCCCCACCTCCCCCACCAGGCGCCGCGCCTCGGCAGTTTGCCCCTGGGCCGCCAAGGCGACGATCAACAGGGGCACCGCTTCGCTACGCCATTCGAGCGGCACGCCCCCCCCGGCGCCCGCCGCGTTGAGCAACGCCGCGGCGCGATCGTAGTGGTTTTGCAGATGTCCGATCCAGAAGCGAGCTGCCCACAACGCCGCCACCCGCTGGGCGGGACTGAACGGAGCGTTTCGCGGCGAGGCGTTCTCCTGCGCGGCCGTCGAAAAAAAGTCGGCCGCCGCCGTGGCCTGCGCTGTGCTCGGTTCTCCACGTTCGGTCAACTCGGCAATCTCGAGCGTGTAGCAGCGCCCGATCGCGTGGAGTGCTTCCGCATACTGAGTATTTCCACTTGCCACCATGCGATAGGCGGCAATCGCCGCTTGCCAGGCATGAGCATGTTCGTGCAGGCGGCCCAATCGCCAGGCCGCATCAGACGCCGTGGGCGAGGCGGGCCAATGCGCCAAATGCTCTTCGATCAAGGCTCGGTAAACATCCAGGGCCTGCGCCGATGCGTCGGAATCCTGTCCGGCCAGCTTCAACACCTGCGCCGCGTGAAAGATCGCCAGCGCGTGCGCTTCGGGCGCGCGTGGCTGTTTTGGATACGCGAGCGCCAGGGCGCGGAAACGCTCGCGGGCAGGCGTGTGCGCATCCCGGGCATGTTCGACCGCCGCCGCCTTGAAGGCCACCTCGAAGGCCAGGTTGGCATCCCCCCGTTTCTCGGCCACCTCGCGCACTCGATCGTACGTGGTGATGGCATCGTCGGGCCGACCTTGGCTATAGAACGCATCGGCCACTCGCACCAACACGGCAGGATCGGCGGCCTGGGGCGAAGCGCCGATCATGTTGACGAGCACACTTTCGGCGCGTCGTTTCCAGAATGCGCCGTGTTTGGCCTCGAATTGTGCCAACACCTCTTCGGCCTGCTGGCGCCATGACGCGGCGCGTTCTTCTTGCCGACGCCGGCTGGCATCTTGCCAGAGCAACAAGTACGCCTCGAGCAGGGCCAGATCGAGCTGCCCGGATATTTCTGCACCGGGCTGCACCTCCGCAAGAAGCGTTTCCAGCTCATCGAGTCGGCGCTGCGAGATGGCCAGCCGAAGCTCCTCGGCCTGGGCCAGAAGTTGTACATCGCCGGGTGGCTGCAAGTCGCGCAGCAGGGCAAGCCGGCGCCGCGACTCACCGGCATTGCCAGCCAGGCGCAGGCATTCGATCTGCATCAGTCGGCTGCGCCAACCCAGAGGCTCGCTGGTGGCGAGCTGCGCGAGCGGCGCCAGCAGCTCCGACGCCTGTGCCAGCGAGTTCGTCCAGTCGGGCGTCTCTCGTCCGTAGGTCTGCGCCTGAAGCACGTGTGCCCGGGCCTGTTCGAACCGCACGTAACGTTCGAGCGAGCGCAGCTCTCTCGCGGTCAAGGCGTCTGGCGCGTTCGGCCCACGCCGCTCGCCCGAGCGCCGTTGAGCCTCGGCGATACGCATTTGCAGACGGCCGAACCGCTCGATCGCGTCGCGCAGCTCGCGACGTGGCAACTCGCGAGTGGCATCGTCCTGACCACTCTTCGCGAGCGACTCGGCCAGCGCCTCGCCTTGGATGAGCCGCAACTCGGCGCCTTGCACCTCGGCCAGCATGACAAAGGGGTGGTCGGTATGCTGCCGGGCAAAATCATCGACGACGGATGCCGCTTGCTGCCAGAGCTCGTGGCGCGACGCATCGGGCGAGGCGAGGGCCTGCTGCACCAGGTTCCGCGATTGTTCGACGACGAGGGTCGCGCGGCGACGGGGCGCCAGGTCGTCTCTGGCGAGTTGCTCGCGGCAGTAGTCCTCGGCCAGGCGAAAGAGCTGGCGACTGCGCAGCCCGGCGAGATACGTTTCTTCCTCGCTGGGAGCCGCCCCCAGCACGTACGTGTGGCAACACGCGGCGACCAGTAGCGAGAAGAGCGCGGCGGGGATTCCGCTGCTCCTGCTCGTGGGGTTCGCTCGAGAAGTTTCCATGCGTTGCTCGTCGTATCAGGGAGCCGGCTGTTGCAACGAACCGGTCTTCGATGCCTGTGTGGCACGAGCCTCGAGGCGTGTATGGGCATCGCGTCCTTCGGGGGTGGCGCCATACTTCTCGACGAGCTCATCATACAGCAGGCGGGCCTCGGCCGGCCGGCCGACCTGCTCGAGCGACTCTGCCGCTTCGTGCAGGGCACGGGCCGCTAGTCGGCGCGGACGTCCATCGACCAGTGGCAAGCGCAACAACCACCGCGCTGCGCGATCGTGGTCCTGGCGCGCGGCAAGCGCTTGACCGAGCACCAGGGCCGGGCCGCCACGCATTCCCGGCGGCATCTTTTCCACCTCTCCCAAGCGCGCCGCCAGTTCTTCCTCGTTGATGTTGGCGGAATCGGTCCGCCAGAGTTGGGCCCTGGCCATGGCGCGCACTCGCGTGTCTCGGTCAAGCATCAGTTGCTTCAACCGCTCGGTCGCAGCCGCGCGTTCCGGCGTGGACAACAAATAGCTGGCGCCCAGGAGCGTGGCGATCGAATTCCCGTGGGCGATCCATGCCTTGGCTCGACGTTCGAGATCGGGCGAAAGCTGCGCGGTGACCCAGGCGAGCGGCAAGCAGGAGAAATACTGCGTTTCGGGATCGCTCTGCACGAGCGCGAGAAAAGCGTCTCCTGCCCGCGCCGGTTGATCGAGCTCGCGCAGGCACCACACCATCTCGGCCAGGATCTCGCGTCGCACCCAGGGACGCGACTCGACGCCAGCGGCGGCCTCGAATTGGCGCAAGGCCTCGTCGTATTTGTGCTGTGCGGCGAGTTGGATGGCGGCGAGTTGCTCGGCCGAGCGCGCCGTCTCGACCTCGACAATGCGCGTCGTGGGATAGCGCTGCTCCTGTCCTCCCGGACGCGCGAGGGTCAGTTCGCGCCCGGTGAAGTCGACCACCTCGCCGGTCAGACGCGTGACTTGATCGCTCCCAGGCTCGGCTGCCACATGGATGATGTCTTCGCCCCGAGCCGCGCTCGCCATGCAGAGGCCCCCCAAAACGACGGAGGCGCGGATCACGCGGCGCAACAGGGCCTGGACGTCGTTCCTACGTGGCACGTGCCGAGTTCCCCTCGCTAGTGAACGGGCCCCAGTTTCGAGATGTCGACGTAGGCGTGCTCGCCGCGATTCTCGCGCGCCAGTCGCACGAGAAAGTTCTCGATTCCGAGGTAGGGCCCCATGCCAAACTCGACGACGTGGATCACCGTGCGGCCGCCATTCAGTTTCTCGATCCGTTTCATCTGCGTCGGGCTGAGCGACGGTTCATCGGCATCGGTGAGGAAGAAGATCACATCGGGGCGCAAGGCCAGCGCCGCCTTGAGCGCATCTTCGTGCGCGGTGGCGCCGTCGGCCGTGATCTGTTGAATGAATCGTTCCGCGCGTAGCTTATTCGCCTGATTGGCGAAGACGAGCCGTCCTTCCTGCCCGGCCAAAGGAAAAATCGTCGGCTCCTGGTTGTAGAAGATGATCTGGAACTGATGCAGCTCGCCGAGATCTTCGAGGCTGGCGAGCAACTCGGCCTTGGCGGCGTTGAGAGCGCTGCGCCCGGAGCCCCCCATGCTGCCCGAGCGATCGAAGACGTAAACGAACTTGAAACCTTCTCCCTCGGCGCCGAAGATGCCGGTCCGCGCGCTGCCATCTCCCACGTTCCCGCGGGGCGCGCCGGAACCTTTTGCCTGCCCGACTGGTCCCGAAGAAAGCCCCGTATCGGCGGCGCCCACCGGTGCATTCATGGCGGGCAGCACTCCGGTCGGATCGACCGGCGGAGCATCGTCGAGAAACGAGGTATCGGTCGTGGCCGCTGGCGCGGGGATCGACGTCGCCAGGGTGACGGGCTCGTCGCTCCCCTCGAAGAACACCTCTTCCTGGGCCGATTCGCCAGTCGCGTCGTCGTCACTCAGCTCGAAGCTGACTTCGAGCACCTCGCCCCCCCCTTGGCCGAGCCCCAGTGAGCCCCCGGCGCCGATAAAGCCGAGCGTCACCAAGAGCCCCACATGCACGACGATCGAGATCAGCCAGGCCGGCGCCGCGAGTCGCCAGAAGAAACTGCCCAGCCCAGTCGATCTCAAGGGGGCTTTCGGCATGAGCGTGGCGCCGCGGGTGAACAGGGACAGCCCCGCCGGACGAGGCAAGGCGCGGGAATTCTAGGAAGGCCTCGCAAGAGCGTCAACGCGAGCGGCCCATGCCCGTTTCGTACTTCGACCCCTTTCCCTATATTGACGGTTTACACCACCGGACGCCAACCGAGTGGGGGAAGCGGGGCGGAGAGACGCCGATCGTCCGGCCCAGATCCTCGCTCTTGGTCGGCTATTGGCAGCACCCCCAATTTCTCTCGCGTCGGACGGAGCGCTCGATCGTGCGGATCATTCAATACCCTCATCCAACTTTGCGGCACGTCTCGAAGGACCTGCGCGTGGTGGATGCCGAGCTGCGCCAGATCGTGGCCGAGATGTTCGACCTGATGTACGAAGCCCGCGGCGTCGGTCTGGCGGCGAATCAGGTCGATCTCCCCTATCGCCTGTTCGTGGCCAATCCCGAGGGAGAACCCTCGGCCAAGGAAGCGGAGTTCGTGTTCATCAATCCGCGTTTCCTCGAGCGCAAGGGGATGGCCGAAGGAGAAGAGGGATGCCTCAGCCTGCCGGGGTTGTACGCCATGGTAAAGCGTCCCGATCAGGTGGTGATCAACGCCTACAATCTGGCTGGTGAAGAGGTGAAGTACGAGTTGGATGGTTTCTTCGCGCGGATCGTGCAGCACGAGTGCGACCATCTGGACGGCGTGTTGTTTATCGATCGACTCTCGCCGACTGGCCGCATGGCGCTCAGCGAATCGCTGGCCGAGTTCGAGCTCGACTTCCGCAGCCGCCAGGACCGCGGCGAGCAGCCGAGCGATGAAGAGATCGCCGCGCGGATCAGCGAACTCGAGAAGGCCCGGACCTGACGAGACGCTCATGCGATTGGTGATGATGGGAACCGGCCCGTTCGCGGCGCCGACGTTTCGTGCCCTGTTCGACACGTCCCACGAAGTGGTGGCGCTCGTGACGCAACCGCCGCGTCCGTCCCATGCGCGCGGGACTCCGGTCGAAAGCCCGCTGCGCCCCATCGCGCGCGAGCACCAGACGCCGATCTTCGATCCCGAGAGCATCAACACGCCCGAGTCGCAAGCCGAGCTCGCGCGGTACCGCGCCGACTTGTTTGTAGTAGCCGACTACGGGCAGATCCTGGCGCGCGAGACCTTGGCGCTGGCCCGCCTGGGGGGCGTGAACCTGCACGGCTCGCTGTTGCCCCGTTATCGCGGCGCGGCGCCCGTAGCCTGGGCCATCTTTCACGGCGATCTGGAGAGCGGCGTGACCGTCATTCACATGACGCCACAGCTCGACGCCGGGCCATGCCTGGCCCAGTTGAAAACACCGATCGGTCCGGACGAGACCTCGTTCGAGCTCGAAGCGCGCCTGGCCGCCCTGGGCGCTCCGCTAGTTTGCCAGACGATCGATCAGTTGCAGCGAGGCGAAGAAACGAACCTGCCGCAGGATCCAGCGCTGGCGACCAAGGCGCGTCGTCTGCGCAAATCGGATAGCGTCATCGACTGGAGCCGTCCGGCGCCCGCCATCAAGAATCAGGTTCGGGCGTTGGAACCTTGGCCGCGGAACTTCACCTTCTGGCACCGCGCGTCGGGCTCCCCGCTGCGGTTGATCGTGGGGCGTTGCGATGCCGTGGCGGAAAGCTCGGCCGCAACGCCCGGCACGGTGCTGGCGGTCGACACCGAGGCCGTGGAAGTCGCCACGGGCGCGGGAGTGCTGCGTATCCGCGAGTTGCAACCGGCGGGCAAGCGGATGTTGCCGGCCGCCGAATTTGCCCGGGGCTACCGTATTGGGCCCGGCGACCGGCTGGGGCCGGAGACCCCGTGAGTCGAGTCGCAGGGATTATGCGGTCTGTGCGAACAGTGTTTTTCCGCAGATGGCGCGGCTTGAATCCCCCGACCGCGTGACCTATAAATAATTTCTTCGACACTTGCCGAAGTGGCGGAATTGGCAGACGCGCTAGGTTCAGGACCTAGTGCCCGTAAAGGGCGTGGAGGTTCAAGTCCTCTCTTCGGCACCTTTCTTTTCGCGGGATGGCCGGCGGCGATCCCCCCGTTGGATAGCCCGGCAAATGCCTGCGCCGGTGGTCCGGTTTTCTTGCCCATCGAGCCGACCGCAGCTATGCTCGATCTATGGGCTTAAGACACGCGACTTTACCGTCGGTTGGCCATGCTGCCACCGGCGGAGCCCAGGGCGAGGTTGGAGGCACCCCGCCGCCGGGCCCGCAGCAGTTGGCACCTGCCGGCGGTCATTCGCGTGTGGAGCAGAGAGAAGAGCGTCACGCGGTTTACCAGCGGCACTGTGGCTCGTCCCCCGTGGGAGACGTTGCTTCGTGGCGGGCCGCGCGCGTCGTTCGAGCGGAATTCGTTCCCTCGACACGCCCGATGAGGGTCAGGCAACTCCGGCCTCGTGGCGCGGGGCTTGTCTTGGTCCAGACGTTCTCCAACCTGCACCACCCATTTGCAGTTCCAGTCTTTTCGATCGCGCCAGCGGGAATTGCCCGCTGGACGCGCTACGCGATGCGATTTCGCCGATCTGCTCGTCATTTCGTGTTATGAATACCGTTCTCGCGTGACGCGGCTGCCGGTTGTCGTTCGCCTGGTTTGAATCTTCTCGAGGAGGGAACGTGATACCGCAATTGCTTGGCCTGCGCAAGCCGCAGGTAGTTCTCGTGCTGGTCGGGCTGACGCTGGCCACCTGCGCCTGGACGTCGATCGCCTGGGGCGCCGAAGGCGAAGCAGCGGTGGCCGAGGGAGAAAACTTCCTCGTGTGGGTCGCACGCTGCTCGGGCCTGATCGGGGCGTTTCTCCTCGTGCTCTCGATCTATTTCGTCGCCAAGGTCTGCATGCTCTTCGTCGAGATCCGCGAACAGACCGCCGCGCCGCCAGACCTGCTGCGCGAGACGGACGAGCTGATCCATAAGCGTGACTTTCGCGGCGCCTATCAGCGGCTGAAAGAAAGCGAGACCTTTTTCGGCAACATCGTGTCAGCGGCCATTCCCGAGATGCCCCAAGGTCTCACCGAGGCCCGCGAGGTGATGGATCGTGCGGCCGAGGCCGAGACCCTCGTGCTCGAAAAGAAGATCGGCGTGTTGGCGGTGATCGGTACGCTCGGGCCGATGATCGGACTCTTGGGCACGCTCAAGGGGATGATCGCCAGCTTCAGCGTGATCGCCATGTCGAGCGTCGAGCTCAATCCGAGCGAGGTGGCCAGCGGTATTTCCGAAGCGCTGCTGCTCACGTTCGAAGGCGTGGCGCTCTCGGTGCCGGCCATCTACTTCTTCTCCATGTTCCGCAACCGCGTGGCCGCGATCTCCGCCTCGACGTCGTTCAAAGGAGATCAGATGCTGCGCAAGATTTACCAGGCCAGCCGCTCGAAACCCGATCGACCTCCCCGTGCCCCGGCGGAAGCAACCTAAGGAGCAGAGCCATGAGTGGTGCGGCGGCCGATGAACGGTACGAACCGAATCTCACGCCCATCCTCGACATGGTCTTTCAGCTCATCACCTTCTTCATGCTGGTGACGAGCTTCAAGGCCGCGTCGCTGGATGTGAGCTTGAAGTTGCCGGTGATCGGGTCAGCGCAGCCAGTCGACACGACCGGCATGGGCGATTTGCTGGTGCTGAACGTCGATTCCGAAGGTGCGTTGCGCGTCTTCGGAGAAAAACGTCAGGACGTCGAGCAGTACATCGCCTCCGAAGCGCAGTCGGCCTTGAACCGCGCTAAATCGACCGCCCCCCAATTGAAAGCCGGAGACGATCTGCCAAACACGATCGTCGTGCGGGCCGATCGTGCCACGCCGTTCCACATGTTGAATCGCGTCGTGCGCGCGTGCCAGGCGAACGGCTTCCGCAAGTTCCACTATCGCGTCGCGAATAGCGAACAGGAGACCTAGCATGGCGCGGCGCAAGCGACACATGCAAGGCGACGTCGAGCTGAACCTCGCCGCGATGCTCGATATGGCGTTTCAGTTGCTCGCCTTTTTTATTCTCACGTTTCGTCCGGCGCCGGCCGAAGGTCACATCGCGCTGCGGATGCCTCTGCCCGAGCCGGTAACGCGCATCGCCGAGGCCGTGGCCGCCGGCAACGAGGCCCAGAACGACAGCCCCGTGCAGGGGATCGAGACGGTCGTCGTGACCGCGCTCTCGAACGCCGAGGGGGGCATTGCCGACTTGCGCATCGGCGAAGGCGAACCCACGACCAGCTTGCCGTATCTCGAATCGCAACTCCAGAACATCTTCTCCGATCCCGCGACCCCGTTCGATCGTGTGCTGCTGCAGGTGGGATCGGGCTTGCGCTACGACCACTTGATGCGGCTGCTCGATGTCTGCACGCGGGTCAAATTGCCGTCGGGAGAACGGCTGGGCAAGCTGAGCTTTGTCGAAGTCTCCGAGGACTTCGAGGGCGGACCGTAGTTCCTTACTCCTTCGCTGCATTGCCATGACTCGTCGACGACGCACTAGCCGCTTGAGCACGACGCCCGCTCGCGGTACGCGCCTGCCGTGGCGATTCCTCAGTACGCTCGTCATCGTCGGACTGATCGTCTGGTCGACGCGCGGGATGCAAGACGACAGCCAACAGGCCGAACTGCCCCCCGTGGCCAAGACGCCGCCGGCCGCCGCGCCTTCCATCCCCGCGTCTGCTCCTCCGGCTGGATTGACGGACGAGCAAGCCGCCTCGCCCGAGTTGGCCGAAGCAACGGCACACGAACCGCAGGCAGAGCGCGCCCCCGCGACCGACGTCACGCCGGCCGGCGCACCCAACGCCGACGATTGGGCCGATCTGCGCGACGAGCTCGAGACGGTCGAGGACCGCACGACGTCGATCCATCCGATCGAGATGCCCGCGTACTACCGCCTGCTCGAATGGAGCGAGGCGCAAAGCGACAAGGAGCTGCTGGCCGCGGCCAGGCAAGAGACATTCCACGATCTGGTGCATCATCCGGCCAAACATCGCGCCGAACTGGTCGAGGTGAAGCTGCGCGTGCGGCGTGCCTTGCGGTACGAGTTGCCCGAGAACAATCCGCTGCACGATCGAGAAGTATACGAACTATGGGGTTGGCCGAGCGATTCGCGAGGCTGGCTGTATGTCGTGCTCACGCCCGAGTTGCCCCCCGGCGTCAAGGTGGGAGATCAGATCGACGCGGACGTCACGGCGGTGGGATACTTTTTCAAATTGCAGGGTTACCAACCGGCCCAGGCAAAACCGGGAGCGACTCCGCTCGTCGCGCCGCTGTTGATTGGCCGCGTGATTCCCGAGCGCCGCACACCGGTGGCGGTATCGAAGAACGAACGCTGGGCGCTGGTCTTGCTGGGCGTCGCGGCGGTGATCGCGGTCTTTGCCGCGTGCATGGGAAGCCTGACCGCCTTTCGCAGTCTGCGGAGACGCTCGCAGGGAGCCACGCTGGCGCCGGAGTCGCCGCTGGCCGAACCTGAACTCGATTTGCACAACACCGACAACACCGACGACGACCGCGATCATGGACCGAATCGCGACGACTATTGGTGGCTCAGTCCCCATGACGGCAATGCGCCGCCGTACGCTGATCGTTGATACACCCTTTGAAGAACTAAACCGTGCGCCGTTTCCTTCGCTCACTGCAAGAAGTCTCGCTGGCCGAACGCTGGCTAGTGCTGCGCGCGTGGGCGGAGACGACCGGACGGTGGTGGTTGGCCAGCCTGACGGGGCACCTGACGCTGCTGACTTTGGTCGGCATCATCGTCGGCTCGATCAACGAGATATCGAAGCCCGAGATCGAACAGTTCGAGATGCTCGACGAGGCCGCCGCGCAACCCGATATCGAGTTGCAGAAGTTCGAGGTTGGCAACACGCCGCTCGATCCGACCGAGCTCAGCACCGAATCGCTCACGGAGTTCGAGGCGAAGCCCCTCGAACAAGATGAACAGTACAACGACGCTTCCGACATCTTCGAAGAGTCGGGAGGGGGCCGCCCGATGGAAGCCGACGACTTGAATCTCGGCGGCGCGGGCATGGAACTGTTCCGCGATCAGCCTGGCCCGGTGCTTGATGGTGACGGCGGTGTCGGCATCGGGATCGGCACGGGAGAAAACCCTGGCACGGGGGGCTCAGGGCACGCGTTTGGCGGGCGAGGGAGCGGCCATCGCGATAAGATCCTGGCCGGTGCTACCAAGGCCTCGGAGCGCGCCGTCGCCGCCGCGCTCAATTGGTTCGCCTTGCACCAGAACACGAACGGAAGCTGGTCGATCCAGAACTTTGGCGAACGCTGCAAGCACGGCCACTGCAACGGCCCGGGCTTGACCCAGCAAAGCGACGTCGCCGCCACTTCGCTCGCGCTACTGCCATTTCTGGCCGCGGGGCAGACGCATCAATCGAAGGGCCCCTACCAGAAGCACATCTCGCGTGGATTGCACTGGCTTGTCAAGCAGCAGCTCCCTAATGGCGACCTGGCCGGTAACATCCCGCACCAGTTGTACAGCCACGGCCTGGCCACGATCACGCTCTGCGAAGCATTCGGCATGACGCAAGATAGCTGGCTCAAGGAGCCGGCGCAGGCGGCCATCCGGTTCATCGAGCAAGCGCAGAGCACGCGCGACGGCGGCTGGCGTTATCACCCGGGCGATCCGGGTGATACGTCGGTGGTCGGCTGGCAGGTGATGGCGCTGAAGAGCGCGCAGATGGCTGGCCTCGAGGTCAATGTCCACACGTTCGACGGCGCGCGCCGATTTCTCGACGCTGCCAGCTACGGCGAATACGGCGGGCAGTTCTCGTATCAGCCGGGGGGGCAGGAGACGGTGCCCCTGACCTCGGTCGGACTGTTGTGCCGGCAGTATATGGGAGCGCGTCGCGGCGATCCGGCGATGATCGAAGGCACGGACGTGCTCATGTCGCACTTGCCCGAGCTCAAAGATCGCAACATCTACTACTGGTATTACGCCTCGCAGGTGATGCACAACCAGCCCGGCCCCAAATGGGAACAGTGGAATCGCAAGATGCGCCGCTTGTTGATCGACACGCAGGAAAAAGAAGGGTGCGAGGCTGGGAGTTGGGATCCCATCGCTCCCGAACTCGATCGCTGGGGCCGACAGGGTGGCCGGTTGATGGTGACGAGCCTCTCGTGCCTGACGCTCGAGATCTACTATCGCTATTTACCGATCTACAAGATCTCGGAGAAGGACCAATTGGCTGGAGACGTACCGGCCAAGGTCGAGAACGAATCCGCCAATCGGCCCGGCAGCGCCGCGCCCCCCCAATAGCTTGATGATGCTGCTCTCGGTTCGCATTCGCTGGGTCGCTTGTATTTGTCTGGCGACCGTTGCCAGCGCTCCGCGTACATCTCTGGCGCGCGAGCCCTACGCCGAGTTTCTGCAGGGGCTGCAACAGCGGGGCTACGGCGAACAAGCGGTCGACTATCTGCGTTCGATCGCGGACAAGTCCGACCTGCCGGACGAGCTGCGCGAGATGTGGGATCTCGAGATGGCCGAGAGCCTGCAACTGGCCGCGCGCGAGGCGGCGACGGCGGCCCTGGCCACCCAGTGGCAGGCCGAAGCGAAGCAGTATCGCGAAAAATTCAATCGCGAGCATCCCAACCATCCCGCCGTGCCGCTGGCGGTCGTCGAGCAGGGGGACTACCTGCTCGAACGCGCGATTGCGCACCTGCGCGTGGGAGATCGCGCCACGGAGCCTGCCAGCAAGCAGGCCGCCTACGATCGAGCGACGAAGACTTTTGCCGGCGCACGACAATACTTCGAACAGGCACTCGGCATGAGCCTGGACGCCGAGAACGCCCCCCCCACGCCCGATGCCCCCATGCGGCGAGTCTGGGGCGAGGCACGCACGAAGCTCGCGCTGATCGAATACTGGCTGGCGAGCATGCTGTCTGACTCGCCTGGCACGGCGCCACCGCAACCAGCGCCGGCGGAGAGCGAGGAAGAGGCCCCGGCCAAGGTGCCGATGACGGCCCGTCAGGCGGGATTCCTGGCCGTCGCCCTGCAACTGGCAACGATCGCCGCCGAATGCCGCGGCGAATCGGCCGGCATCGTCGCGCAGTATTGGCAGGGCCGCGCCCTGGCCGAAGCGGGCGACAATGAAAACGCACTCGAGATGCTCGACGAAACCCTGAGTTTCGCCCCCGAGCCGGACGAAGAGCCGCAAAATCGCCGCGAAGCCGCCTTCTTTGCCGAAGTCACCTTGCTGCGCCTGCAACTGTTGCGCAAGCAGAACCGCAATCCGGAGATCTTGACCGAAGCCACGAGCTGGCTCGACGCGCGCGAGAAGCGTCCGGAAGCCCCCGGCTTTCACGCCATCTCGCTCGAACTGGCCAAGGCCAAGCTGGCCGCGGCCGAACTGGAGCTTGGTCCCCGGCGGCGTACGGCGCGCAAATCGGCGCTCGTGTACCTGGCGAACATCGCCCAGGCCCCGGGTTCCCAGCAGCTCGAGGCGCTGCAACTGTTGCGCATCGAACGAAAGGTGGACAACGACGCGCTCGAACCGGCGCAGGAAATCGAAGAGTTGCTCGCCCTGGCCGCGGAAGAAGAGCGCAACTTGATGTGGCTCGAGGCCGAGAAACATCTGGCCGATGCCCTGGCGGCACAAGAAAAGCTCGGCACCGGACAGAAGCTGGCCGACACGCGCGAAAACCTCTCGCGTCTGCAACTGCGCCGCACACGGTGGCTTGCTGGACAAGGAGAACTCCTGGCGGCGGTGACGCTCGCCGAACAGGTTCTCGACCAGGCCGCCGATACCTCTTCCGCGCCAGCCATCGCCGCGATTGGCACGAATGCCGCGGCCCGCTTGCTATCGAATGCCGCGGCCGAAGAGCAACCCGAGATCCACGCTCGGCTGGTGCGGCTGGCCGAGCAGATTCGCTCGCGTTGGCCCGAACGGGTCGAAGCAGACGATGCCCAGATCGCGCTGGGCCTGGCCGAAGCCGTCCTCGGCCAGCAAGACAGCGCACTGCAACGCTTCGAGTCGATCGCCAAGAATTCATCGCGCTTTCGCCAAGCCCAATATCAGGCGGGCAAGCTGTTGTGGCGGCAGGCGGCAGCGTCGTCCGAAAAAGACTCTGACGCCCCCCCCGCAGACGAAAAGCAACGCCTGGTGGAACGTGCCAAGGTCTGCCTCACGAACGCGATTCCGGTCGAGGGAGATCCAGCCAGTATCGTCGAGCCGCGCGATGCGCGTCCCCTGCTGGCCGAAGTCTGTCTCGCGCAGCGCGACGCCGTCGCGGCCCTCGAATGGCTCGCGCCGGTGGTCTCGGGCGGAATGTCGGCCAACTCGTCGGACATCGACCACACGCTGCTGCGCGGCATGCACGCCGCCGTTCGTGCGCATGTCGTGTTGGGGCAATACGACGAGGCTCGCGCGATCGTGTTTGCTCTCGAGCAAGTCACGCCCGACACGGCCGAGTTCAATCGCATCGTGCTCGACATGCTGCGGATGTCGGTGCGCGATCTACTCGCCGACAAATCGGCGGACGAGGACACCGCGTCTGGACGCACTGCCCCCCGTGACCTGCCCGCCGCCAATTCGCAAGTCGACGAAATGATCAATAGTCTGGCGGCGCGAGAACACCTGGGACCGCAAGAGCAACTGTTGCTCGGCGATTTGTGCATGTTTCGTGGCGCGCACGACCAGGCGGCCGAGCTGTACAAGGCCTTGATCGACGCCGCGCAAACCGATCCAGCGTTTGCCGCGCAATCGGCGCAGCAACTGGCCCGCGCACGAACGCGGCTCGTTCAGCTCTTGCGCGAACGCGGAGAATACTCGCGCGCCATCGCCGAAACCGATATCCTACTCAAGGAACACCCGCGTTCGCTGGCCATCGCACTCGAACGCGGCAGAATTCTCGAGGCCTGGAGCCGCACCGACCTGAGTCAGGTCGACGCCGCGCTCAAGCAATGGAACGACATCCGAGTCGCGCTCGGCAAGCAAACGCCTCGACCCGCGGAGTATTTCGAGGCGGTCTATAGCGTGGCCTTGTGCCTCCGCCGACAGGCGATTGTCAAGAAGTCGCCCGACGATCTGGCGCAGGCCCGCAAGCTGCTCGACGCCACGCTGATCCTGTCCCCCAAGCTCTCGGGACCGGCGATGGTCGCGCAGTACAAGAAGTTGCTCGACGACATCTCGCGCGATCGCATCACGCCGGGCAAGTAGGCCCGGCCACTATTCTCGAACGATCGCGTATTCTTCCACGTTATCCTGCCGCTCGAGCTGCGCGCACAGGGCCGAAACGCGTTTCCAGAAAGTCCTAGCAATCTGCTTGACACCCAGATACTGTACTAATACAGTTAGTACAGAACTGAGGTCACGGCCATGGAATTTCAATGCGACCCGACGTCCCGCGTGCCGATCTATCGGCAGTTGATGGACCAGGTGCGCCAGGCGGTGGCGCGGGGGCGGTTGAAGCCCGGCGCGCGTTTACCCTCGGTGCGCCAATTGTCGCGCGAGCTGGTCGTCAATCCGAACACGATCGCACGCACCTACACCGAGCTCGAGCGCGAAGGGGTCCTCAACACACGGCAGGGCCTGGGCGTGTTCGTGGCCGAGCCGCAGGATGATCTGAGCGCCAGCGCGCGGCGCGAGCGACTGGCCGAGGCGCTGGATCGCTTTCTGACCGAGGCCGTTCATCTCGGCTTCAGCGGCGAAGAAGTTCTGGCTGCCGTCGCGAAGCGCATCAAAGTCTTTCAGTTTGCCGAGGCGGGTGGAGACTAGGCACGGAACCTGGCAGGGGAAGCCGGCGCCCCGCGAGCGACGGCCGACATTTTCGAGCGAGAGCACAACATGCGCGATGCCATCGTTACGGATCGGCTCACCAAGCACTACCACGGCCGGCGAGTCGTCGACTCGCTGTCGTTGCGCATCCCGACCGGAAGCGTGTACGGATTGCTCGGACGCAACGGCGCCGGCAAGTCGACCGCGATCAAGATGCTGATGGGCATGGTGCGGCCCGACAGCGGCTCGGCCGCCTTGCTGGGTGAGGACATCGCCCAGCTACCAAGCAACGCGCGCCAGCGCATTGCCTATCTGGCCGAAGGACACCCGCTGTACGGCTGGATGACGATCGGCCAGGCGGTCGACTTCACGCGCGCCTTCTATCCACGTTGGAACAACACTTTGCTCGAGCAGATTCTCGATCATTTCGAGCTGTCGCGCAAGCAGCGCTATCGCCGTTTGTCGCGCGGCCAGCAGGCGCAAGTCTCGCTCGCCCTGGCGGTAGCGCCCGAGCCGGAACTGCTCGTGCTCGACGATCCCACTTTGGGCATGGATACCGTCGTGCGACGTGACTTCCTCGAATCGCTCATCCAGATCATCCAGCGCGAGAGGCGGACCATTCTCTTCAGCTCGCACATTTTGGGAGACGTCGAGCGCGTGGCCGATCGCATCGGCATCATGGTCGGCGGCGTGCTGCGCGTCGATTGCCGCACCGAGGCGCTCCGCGAGTCGGTCCGCAAGATCGTGTTGGAATTCCTCGGCACGCCCCCCGAGATGGTCAGCATCCCGGGCCTGGTGAGCTGCCGCCCGGTGGGCAGAAATCTCGAGCTGGTGTTGGTCGGCTACGACGACGCGCAGCGCGAGGCGGTCGAGCAGTTGCGACCGCAATCGATCGAGATTCTCGATTTGAACCTGGAAGACGCCTTTATCGAGTACACCCGCGGCAAGCGTCGCTCGCTGCCGCTCTTTGCCACGGAGATCGACGATGCACCAAGCGCTCGTATGGAAGGAGCTGCGTGAGTCGGCCGAGCTGATCGCGGTGGCCGTGCTGGGCGCCGTATTCATCCTGGCCGATATGACGGGCGTGCGATTGCTGCCTTTTCAAAACGGCGAAAGCACGAGCTACCCGTTCGTCAGCGATTCGAACTTCAGCTTCTACTTCGTCTTGTTGGCGGGCGGATTGGCCATTCTGCTCGGCCTGAAGCAATCGGCCTGGGAGTTGTGGCAGGGGAGTTACTTCTTCCTGCTCCATCGGCCGGCCAGTCGTCGTACGCTGTTTGGTGTGAAGTTGATGGTGGGGGTAACCGTACTGCTCGCGATTACCGGCGCGTTGATTCAGCTCTATGCGATGTGGGCCGCCACGCCCGGCACGCACGCCACCCCCTTCTTTTGGTCGATGACCATCCCGATGTGGCAGATGTGGTTCGCGTTTCCGCTGCTGTATCTGGGGGCGTTCTTGAGCGGCGTACGCCCCGGACGTTGGTTCGGTTCGCGGCTGGCGCCGCTGGCAGCCAGCGTTCTGCTGGTGACGCTTTGTACCACCGTTCCCTGGTGGTGGCTCGGCCTGATGATCGCCGGCATTTCGGTCGTGGCCTTTGTGGCGACCATCTTTCTGTACGTCGAGACGCGGGACTATTAAACGATGGCACAGCAACTTCACCAACCGGTCGGACTGGTCCGTAGAATCGCTGCCGCGACGATCGTGGCCAGCGGGCTGGCCCTGGCCTGGGCCTTCGTCCTGGTGTGGGTCATCAACACGCTCGAACAAACCGTGTTCTCGGTAGTTCGCACCGTGCCTTACGAAGCGCTCACCGTCACCCTGCAAGGCATGCCGGTGATCGAATCGCACGCTGCCGAAAACTACCAGGAAATCACCTATCGGCATTTGGACGGGCGTCCCCTGGCAGCCGAGCTGATCGCCGAGCTCTCCGACAATTCAAAGCTACGAACTCTGCAGTCGGCCAATTTGAGTGCGCCGTCGCTACCGCCCCGCTTTTTCTCCGCTCTACCGGATTGGGGACAATCGTGGGGCGCGAGCGACTTCAACAAGCCACGCACGAGCTGGTACCTGATTCGCGAGTCGGGGCAACCGAAGTCCGCGTACTTCGTCGGCTACGACCAATTCTCGAATCGCCTGGTGGGTTATCTCGGTCGCAAGGGATTCCGACCAAGCTTGCCACCCCGCGATGAATGGTTTCACTCCAACCCGCAGGGAGCCGGCGATCTGAGCGCGGCCAGCATCCAGGGACTGACGCACAACGCACCTGCCGATTGGTACCGCGTGGTTAACTCTGCCGCCGAATCGAATCTGTGGCTGATCTTTCTCCTCGATGAAGATCGATTGCTCAAGGTGGATCTGCGCGCGCGTGAAGTTCACGAGATCTACCGCAGTCCCGGTCTCATCTCGATTGGCATCCTCACCGATGCCACATCGACCTCCTCCCACGACCGCGAGGAAGTCGGCCTGGTGGCGAAGCATCGGGTGGCCGTGCGAACGCTCGATCGACTTTTGATCTTTCACGATGCGTTCCAACCAACGCCCGATCAGGACGGGACGCCTGCGACCGTCGCCTTGCCGGCTGACGAGTTTTTGCTGCCCGAGGCACTGCGCGAGAAATCCTTGTACACCTATGCAACGGGTGATGACGAATTGCTGCTCCATTGGTCGGAACAGGACCATCAGGCCGGCGAGCGGCAACACCTTGCCTGGTTGTCGCCCCATGGACAACTTACGCGCGAGGAGTCTTTCCAATTCGCACAAAACATTGCCCGTCGCGGTCGTAACGAGCCATTCGATTCCGTGCTGATCGGGGTGGCCCTGCCCGTTCCTCTTGGCTGGGGGAGCGTGATCGGCATCCTGTCGCCCGTCTTCATGCTCAACGGTCGCTCGGAGCCAACCTACGCCGCGGCGGTCTCGAGCTTGCTTGCGCAGGCCTGGCCCGGCGCGATCGTGGTCGCTCTTACGGGCATCATCTCGGCCATCATGGTAGCGCGGTGGCAACGCAAGTATTTCCGTCGCCATACGGGCGCATGGTGTACGTTCGCCTTCTTGCTGGGGCCAGCGGGATTGTTGGCTTATCGGCTCGAAATGAACCGCGCCAGGCTCGAGGAGTGCGGCGAGTGCCACGAAATCGTGCCGCGAGATCGGGATGCGTGTGCCGCCTGCGAGAAACCGTTCGCCACGCCGGCACTGGTGGGTACCGAGATTTTTGCTTGAGTTCTGTGACGCTTCACTTCAAGCAGGCAATGAATCCGGCCTGTTCGAAATGATGGTCCGCCGTCAGCGCCATGGTGATTCCTTCTTCGCGTATGACGACAAAGGAAATGCAATCGGTGAGCGACCAACTTTTATCGCGCCGTGCATCATAAAGAGCAACGCCGCGCTCGAAGAGAACCTGTGTCGGCGGGATGATTCGATTAGTCGGCCGTGATGCAAACCTCGCCACAAACTTGGCGAAAGCGGCACGACTGGCGATATGAGCCAATCCGTCGCCCAGTTCCGTCAGAACCCAGGCGGTAGTCACGAGCGAAGCGGGACGCTGAGAAAAGGCCACTGCCTTAGCATGAGCCTGATCGCGCGGATTAAGTAGCGCGAAAAAGTAGTATGAGTCGGCGAAGACACCGCTCATTGCTTCGGTGTCCCATGCAGATAGTGATCGTGTTGATCGGCCATATCAACGGGCAACTCTGGCGCTATGCCGATGAATTCAGCGAACTGCTCCGCGAGCGTGGGAGGTTCTGGAGTGGGTTGGTTTACTACCACCGGCTCAATGCGCACCTCGGTCCCGTCGGGCAAGTCGACCTGCTCGTCAAGGACAACGACGCCCCCCTTTAGCTTGCCACGGTAAATCATCGAATGGCTCCTTTTAGCTTACCACCTCGATTGTACCGTATTCGTCAAGCCAAGGCCCGGATGAATCGCCCCCCCCGTCAAGCCGCGTGGCGCCGCACCATCGCCTGTCCCTGGCATTCACGTTCGGCCAAGGCCAGGTCGCTATCGACCATGATCTGTACCAACTCCTCGAACGACGTCGAAGGCTGCCAGCCGATCGTTTCGCGGGCCTTCGTCGAATCGCCCAGCAGCAGGTCCACCTCGGCCGGGCGGAAGAAGCGCGGGTCGATCTCGACGTAGCGCCGCCAATCGAGTCCCGCCCGCTCTCCCGCGATATCCAGGAAGTCCGCGATCGAGTGGCATTCGCCCGTGGCGATCACGTAATCGTCGGGCGTCTCCTGCTGCAGCATCATCCACATCGCCTCGACGTAGTCCTTGGCATAGCCCCAATCGCGCTTCGACGTGAGGTTGCCCAGGAACAACTTGTCTTGCAAGCCGTAGCGAATGCGTGCCAGGGCGCGCGTGATCTTGCGGGTAACAAAGTTCTCGCCGCGCCGCGGCGATTCGTGATTGAACAGAATGCCGCTGCAGGCGAAAAGGTTATATGCCTCGCGGTAGTTGACCGTCTGGTAGTGCGCGAAGACCTTGGCGCACGAGTAGGGGCTGCGCGGATGAAACGGCGTCGTCTCGCGCTGCGGAGTTTCGTGAACCTTGCCGAACATCTCGCTCGACGAGGCCTGATAGTAACGCACGTCCTTCGTGGCGCTGAGTTGTCGCACGGCGTCGAGCAGGGCCATCGCTCCCACCGCGCCGACCGTGACCGAATAGATCGGCTGGTCGAACGACACGCGAACGTGGCTTTGCGCGCCCAGGTTGTAGACTTCGTCCGGCTCGATCGACAGGACGAGTTGTGCCACACGGGCGCCGTCGGACAGGTCGCCGTAGTGCAGGTGCAGGTTCGAGTGGGCCTCGGCTCCGTCGATCAAATGGGCAATGCGCGAGGTGCTGATCGTGCTCGCCGGGCGAACCAGACCATGTACGTCGTAGCCCTTCGACAGAAGCAGTTCGGCCAAATACGAGCCGTCTTGGCCCGTAATACCGGTGATCATCGCGCGGCGAGCGGTCATGGTCGTACGTGCTCCTGAATTTGGACGAGAGGCAAGCAGGCGTGTTTTCTTGATGATGTTGTTTGGGAGCGCGGGGGCCTAAGCGGCGCGCGAAAGACCCTGCCCGCGTCGCTGGGCGTCGTACCAGGCCACGGTCTCGGCGATGCCCTGTTCGAGCGCTACTTCCGCCCCGAAGCCAAAGACCTCGCGAGCTCGCGACGTGTCGAGGCAGCGGCGCGGCTGGCCGTCGGGCTTCGACGTCTCCCAGCGCACCTCGCCCTCGAAGCGGCAATGGCGGCACACCATCGTCACGAGATCGCGAATTGTGATTTCATGGCCCGAGCCGAGGTTCACCGGCTCGGGACTGTCGTATTTCTCGGTCGCCAGGCAGATACCACGTGCGGCGTCGCGCACGAAGAGGAACTCGCGCGAGGCGCTGCCCGTGCCCCACACCTCGATCCACTTGCGTCCCGCGTCGCGCGCCTCGAGGGCCTTGCGAATGAGCGCCGGCACGACGTGGCTCGAATACAAGTCGAAATTATCGCGCGGACCGTACAGGTTCACCGGCAACACGTAGACCGCGTTCAAGCCGTACTGCTGCCGGTAGGCCTGCGCCTGCACGAGCAGCATTTTCTTGGCCAGCCCATAGGCGGCGTTCGTCTCTTCCGGATAGCCGCTCCAGAGATCGTTCTCTCGGAAAGGAACGGGCGTGTACTTGGGATAGGCACAAATCGTGCCCGCCACGACGATCTTGCCCAGTCCCCAGGTGCGGGCCTTCTCGATGAGATGAATGCCCATCGTGGCATTGTCGTAGAAATACTTGCCCGGGTTGTCGCGATTCGCGCCGATGCCGCCCACCACGGCCGCCAGGTGGATGACGGTATCGGGGCGTGCGTCGGCAAAGAGTTGATCGATCGCCGCCGGCTGACGCAGGTCGTACTGCGCGCTGCGCGGCACGAAGATCTCGGCCGGCGAGTAGCGTGCCAACTCGTCGCATACGGCTCGGCCGAGAAAGCCCGCGCCCCCGGTCACGACCACTCGGCGCGATCGCAGGTAACTCATATCGAATTCCTTCGGACGAATGTGTTAAAGGGTCGGTTTCCGTCGCAACAGGCAGACTTCTTCCACCACGACGTCCGACGAACCGTGATTCGGATGGATCTCCAGGTGCAGCGTCGACAGTTGCTTCGAGAGCAACCAGCGCGGACTGGCGCCGAGCGGCACGAGCAAGGTATCGCACGAAGCGGTCAACCACGTCCCAGGCGAGGCCGCGCCGCCGGCTTCGCTCCAGCGGTAGGCCACGCGCGTCGGTCCCGACGGTTTTTCGGCAATATTCTTGAGACGGATCAATAAATACTCGACCTCGGCGCCGGCGATAGCCCGTTCGCCGAGCGAGTAGTTCAACATGAGCGGAGTGCCGGCAGTCGACTTCGGATGCCCCGCGCCGTCGACAGCCAATCCCGGCTCGGCTTCGTGCTCCAGGGTCGCGAATGGCTCGAAGCGATCGGACAAATGCTCCCAGTTGCGTCCCCACGCCGCGGCGATCTGCGCGATATCCGTCGCGCCGACGTGCTTCTCGATCAGAGCAATTTGCTCGGGGCTGCCCGGCGGCCCAGCCTCCGGCGCACGCGACTGGTCGACGAGGAAAACGAACTTGCCGCGCTCGATACAGACGTATTTCAGCGCGAATTCCCGGAACAGCAGATACGACCGCAAGGGAGGCGGTCCACCGTCGTGGTCGTCGCGTGGAGCGATCATCACCACGGGGGGCAGATCGGCTCGCAACTGTTCGAGCATGCGCCTCTGTTGCTGACTGTTGGCAGCGACATAGTGCGCCGAGTAGAGGGACGGCACTTCCCGATCGAGATAGTAGTAGTAGGCGGAGTTGCTCGTCAGATCGAAGTAGGTCTCTCCCGGCTCGAGCAGCCGATCGAGCTCGACCTTCAATTCCTGGATACTCTTGAGGTGGTGCTCTTCGATGCGAATGTGCCCCAGTCGTGGCAGGCCGACTTTCGCGCCATGCACCATGTGGGGCTCCGGCGGCAACGAACGAATCTTGAAGGCGCGTTCGGCGAGCGAACTGGCGAGGGGGGGCTGGCCCTCGTAAGGATCGACCGAGACGACGAATCCGCCGAGCACGGCCAGACCGGCGACCGCCATCGGCAGCGAGACCAGGGGGCGTCCCAACAAGAACAACAAGGGCAACAGATATCCGACCGCCACGCGCGAGACTTCACCCGTGCGCGACAGGTGCCCCGGATCGATCCGATTGAGCGACCAGGCCGACGCCAGAAGCAACGTCAATGGCAACATGGCCGCGAACCAGAGCAGGCGACGATCGCGCGCCCCGTGCCCGGTCGACCGTCGCCAAAGTTGCACCAGCGCCACCGCCACGACGATCAGCCACGACAAACGCAGAACTTCCCACTGGAAGCTGGTGCCCGCCACCGGATAGCGATCGCGGAGCGGCATCGCCGTCTGCCAGGGAATGCCGCTGACGAGCTCATTCGTCTGGGCATTTTCGCGAATGAAGGTCATCAGCCCAAACGTCATCTCGCGGACCGGCATGATCGCCAGCCCCAACAAGGCGACGAATGCCACGCCGGCGAGCAATTGGGCGAGTGCCCGTCGATCGTAGCGCCAAAGTCGATACGCCATCCAGGCGGCGGCGGGAGACGTGCCGATCGTCAGCGCGCTGCCCAGACTGGCGTTGTAAAAGACCATGAATGCGCAAATTCCCAGCCAGCAGGCCAGCCAGCGTCGCGGACGTTCGAGCAAGTAAGGCCAGGCCAGGATCACAATCGCCGGCGTCAGGAAGAAAAAGCGATCGTTGAGGGGCGTCGTGAAGGCGGTGAGGAACAATGCCACCAGCGGCCCCGCCGTGTAATGCAGGGCGAGATAGGTGGCCAGTGCCCCCATGCCCATCATCACCGCCTGGGCTGAAAAATAC
Organism: Pirellulales bacterium; assembly: GCA_019636335.1. Lineage (NCBI taxonomy): Bacteria > Pseudomonadati > Planctomycetota > Planctomycetia > Pirellulales > Pirellulales bacterium. The sequence continues at coordinate 52,979 of JAHBXR010000022.1, read as the reverse complement.
TCGGCCGCGCTGTCGGTGAAGAAATACTCGGCGATGAAACCGCGCATGAGGGGCATCAGCCCGTGAATCGGTGCAAAATCCACAAATGGCAGCTTGCCGAAGTGCGACCACTGCTGCCAGGGCAACAGTTCTTCGCCGGCCTGAAACAGATCGCGCCAATAGCAGGGGACACCCAACGACGGCACGAAGACGAACACCGCGATCCCCGCCAGGCAGAGCGGAGCGCACACCTCGCGCCACGATCGCGTGCCCGGCGTGCGTCGCGCGCGATACCACTGCACGCAGGAAAGCGCCAGGGCCAGGCCCACATAGGCGAACAGCAGCACGGCCAGCGCGGGTTGATAGTTTCCGCGCATCAATTGGTCGTCGACAATCTGGGGCGACGGCAAGACCGCAAACACCAAGAACGGTAACGGAATCTGCAGCAACACGAGCAGCCGGTCGAGCCAGCGATCGGCCTCGACGAGCGTTTGCGAGCGCGCGAGCAAGAGAATGCCCGCCACCCCGGCCACGATCATCGGCGCGACCGAGAATAGATCGTCATGCCGCGCGAGCCAGAGTGCGTAGCTGGGTACGAGGCGTGTCAGGGCCAGGCCGATGCCGAGGCCCGCGAACATCGCCAGACCCACGCCGAGCAGAATCCGGCCTCCCGTGGCCACGATCGCTTCGGCGGTGAGCCGATCGCGAAAGCGCGGCAAGATCGCCAGCACGAAGCAGGCCACGATCAGGAAGATCGCCGAATCCTTCGGAGTCGCCTTGACGAAGGGGTTCGCCCCCACCACGCCGAAGCGCCACAGCGCCGGCAGCATGGCAAAGACCAGCAAGGCATCGCACGCGGGACGCACCAGCGCCGTGCGAGCAGCCGCGATCACGCGCGTCACCAACAGCGAGATGCCGACCGAGGCTACGGCGAGCGTCCCGATAAAGAAGCCCAGCCCACGGAAATCTCGTGTCTTGTCGGCATCCTGCCAGCTAATACCACCGACGACGAGGTCGTGGTAGACCTGGCCAAACTCCAACGAGTTCCACAACGAGCGAGTGAGCACGAAGGCGATCACCGTCGCCGCAAGAATCGGCACGATCCCCTGATAGGGAACGCCCTGCGCGAGCCAGTGCGGCCGCGTCAACGAGGCGGGCCAAAGGCGTGTGTGTACGATCCGCGTCATGCCGCCATGCTCCTGTGCGAGGCATCGAGTCGCGCCAACCACTTCTCGGCGATGGGAAGCTCGGCCACTGGCAAGAGTTGTGCCGCGGCCAAGGCACGCCAGAGATGCCGCACGGTGTTCACCGGCGAGCCCCCCACCGGCAAGCGTCGCTCCGCCGCGAGCAGCTCCGTGCGGAACTTGTCGTTCTGCAGGTAGCCATCCACCTCGTCGGCAAAGTCGTGCATCAGGTTGTGCTCGTTGCGTTCTTGCACGACCGTGGCCGTGCGGAACGCCAGCGACCAGCCATGATGCGCCAGCGCCGTCTGAGCGACGAACGACCGCCAGATGTCGGTCATGCGGAAACTCACGTGACACGGCAGGTACAACAGCGGAAACGCCTCGGCGAAGAAGAGCGTGTTCTGCGAGTTGAAGGGAACCCAGGTCTCGCGATCGAGCACCACCGGCTCGGCCGCGGGATCGAAGGTGGTCGTCTCGGTGAAGAGCAGCCGGTAGATGGCATCGACGTCGGGGTCGCCATCGGCCAGATACTGTTGGATCGGGCAGACCGATGGGGTCGCCTGCGGCTCGAGCTTGCCGAGCGTACGGATATGGTCGAGCGGCAGCCCGCGCGGCCAGCAGAGCGCCTTGCTGCCGAAGTGCGGATAGATGTTCGCCCACGGGGCGCTGGTTAAACGGTGTCCTACGACCGTGCGTTCGATGGCGCGGCCGAAGCTTTCGTAGGGGATGTTGTCGTCGTCCGTTTCGAGGATGACCCGCGCCCCATGTTCGATCGCGTAGAGATAGCCCAGGTTCTTGCGCGCGTACTGGCGATAGGGGATCATGTCGGCCAGCTCGCCGTAACGCTCGCGCTGCGTGGCGACGTCGAGAAACATCACGCCCTCGCAGTGCCAGTCGGGCGGAGACTTCGTATCGCCGACGACGACAGCCGACCAACCCTGGTCGCGCAGACCCGCGATCGTCTGGATGGCGCGGGTGGGCGGATTAATGGACGTGACAACGATCCAACGATCGTTCTGCATGCTCGGCCTCCCTGCCGATGAACAAACGACGACGGATGAGCTGGCGAAATCGAGATTCTTAAGCGACTTTGCGGCGTCCCATGCGACATTCTCGCCACAGCAGCTTCACCTCGGCCAGCCCGGTCGAGATGCTGGGAAAGTTCGTATCTCCCGCGATGCGCGTTCCTTCGCGCGTGGGGAACTCGGTGATCGGGATGTTGCACTTCAGGGCGCGGATGCACATCTGGTAGTCGAGCGTCAGATCACGCGACGTGAGCTGCATCTGATCGAACGCGCGGCAACTGATGCCGCGGAAGCCGTTTGTCACGTCGGACGTGCGATTCTCGCCCTGGGCAAAGCACAGATTGGCCAGCGTGATGAAACCCTGGTTGGCCAACTTGCGCCACTTGAAAATTTTGTCGTCCTCTTCGTTCCAGGCGCCTGGAATCATGCGCGACGCCACGACGAACGAATGCCCCTCGCGGAGCAGGTTCGCCATGCGCGGCAAATCGGCGGGATCCTCATTGCCGTCGGGATGGAAGAAGATGAAGCAATCCGTGCGGACGTGCTCGCGAGCTTCGATCATCGCCGCGCCCAACCCCTTCTCGCGCTGCAACATCGTGCGATAGCCCGCCGCGTTCAGCAGCGCCACCGAGGCATCGGTCGAATGCCCGTCGATGGCCACCAGGTCGTCGAAGACCCCAGTGGGAATCTTGGGCAACACGGCCCGCAGGCCGGCCTCTTCGTTCCGCACGATGAGCACCAGCGATACGGTCGGCACGGACGGGGGACGAAGACGGAGCACGGTGCGGCGGGGAGTGATATCGGTGGCCATAGAGTGCGTCTCGACCTCGATTCGCGAGAAGTGTCTTGGATTATGCACACGACCAGCCCGGGCGCAGCACCGGTCGAGCGAAGCGGGTACTTCGGCCGGCTCCCGGCGCAACGAACGGACCTTAAGGGCCGCGTGAGGTCGCGAAGGGATAGGACAATCGGTGCAGGGCGTCAACCCCAATCGGGGGTGAGGGTTGCACGCCGATGCAGCAAGCCCAATTTGCTCCGCAAAACTCGCCGCGACGCAAAACTAGCTGCCAGTGCTGGCAAGGCGCCCGTTGCGAGTGCCCACGATCGCGCCGAGGTGGGCTGAAAAAGGGGCCGGCTCGCGTTACATTCAGCAACGGTCAGCAATGCTGGCACCATTCGATGGTTAGTTCGCTCGCCTATGAGATAGCCCCCGCAGGAGTTTCCTCGATGTCCACCAGGTTGTTCGATTTGAAAGGGCGCGTGGCCCTCATCACCGGCGGCAGCAAGGGCCTGGGCAAGGCCATGGCGCGGGGATTGGCCGAAGCAGGAGCCGACATCGTCATCTCCAGCCGGCATGTCGCGGAACTTCATACGGCAATGAGCGACATACGAGCGGGACTCGACGTACGAGGCGCCTATCGCGTCGCAGACATGGAACGTCGCGACGACGTGCGGCAACTGGCCGAGTGGACGCTCGAGGAGATGGGCCGCGTCGACATCCTCATCAACAACGCCGGCAGCAACAATCCGCAATCGATCGAGGCGATCACCGACGACGACTGGGATCGAATCGTCGAACTGAATCTCTCCTCCTGCATGGCGCTGAGCCGGGCCCTCGTCGGCCAGATGAAGGAACGCCGCTGGGGACGCATCATCCATATCTCGTCGATCATGGGGCTCGCCTCAAAGGAGGGGCGCGGGGCGTACTCGGCCACCAAGTCCGCGCTCCTCGGCCTGGCACGCGCCATGGCGCTCGACCTGGGCGAGTACAATATCACGGTCAACTGTCTCGCGCCGGGACCCTTCCTTACCGATCTGCCCGGCCAACTGCTGACCGACGCCCAGAAGCAAGTCTTCGCCGAGCGCACGGCGCTCGGTCGCTGGGGCCAGCCCGAGGAACTTGCCGGTCCCGCGTTGCTGCTCGCCAGCGAGGCCGGCAGCTATATCACCGGCGCCACCCTGGTGGTCGACGGTGGCACGCTCTGCAAGACTTTCTAGGCACATCCGCGCGACCTGACCCCAATCGATCAAACGCCGTACGCGTGCCGCCCGACGATGACGGCGCGTCGAAACGCACCATGGAATCCGAACTCATCGACTGGCTGCGACGGACCTTGCCCACGAGCGAAGCGCTGCGCGTCGGTCTCGAGGACGACGCCGCCGTGGTGCGCTGGGCCAGCTCCGAGGTCGTCGCCACCACCGATATGCTCATGGACGGCGTCGACTTTGTGCTGGGCGAGGTCGAACCGCGGCGCGTCGGCCACAAGATCCTGGCCGTGAATCTCAGCGATCTGGCGGCGATGGCGGCGCAACCGGTGGCGGCCTGCGTCTCGCTGGCCTTGCCACGCCGTGGGGGACTCCCCCTCGCGCAGGAACTTTATCGGGGCATGCTGCCGCTGGCCGAACGACACGCGGTTCTCATTGCCGGTGGGGATACGAACAGTTGGGACGGTCCACTCGTGGCGAATGTCACCCTGCTGGGCAGGCCGTTGGCGCACGGTCCTCTACGCCGCTCGCAGGCGCGCGCGGGAGACAAGATCATCGTCACCGGCGCCCTGGGAGGAAGTATCCTGGGACACCATCTCGATTTCGAACCGCGCGTCGCCGAAGCGCAACTCCTGCACGAGCGCTACGAAGTTCACGCCGGCATGGATATCAGCGACGGTCTGGCGCTCGATCTCTCGCGACTCTGCCGTGCCAGCGGTTGCGGCGCGATCCTGCGCACGGCGGCCGTGCCCATCTCGACGGCGGCCTTGGACTACGCGCGGCAATTGGACGATGGCTCGACGCCACTCGACCACGCACTGGCCGATGGCGAAGACTTCGAACTGCTGCTCGCCGTCCCCCCCGCCGAAGCCGCGTGGTTATTGCACGACCAACCGCTTGCCGACGTGCGCCTCACCGAGATTGGCGAGTTCGTCGCGGCGCCTGGCCTCTGGCAGCAGGATCAAGCGGGCCTGCGCTCGCCGTTGGCGCCGCGCGGATTCGAACATCGACTCGATTGAACGACCATGAGCAATACAGCAACACCATCGTTTACGTACGATGTACAAGATCAACAGGGGACCGATGCTCTGGGGGCGGCCCTGGCCGGGTCCTTGCCCGATGGTTCGGTGGTGGCCCTGATCGGCACGTTGGGCGCCGGTAAGACGGCGCTCGTGCAGGCGGTCGCCGCGGCCGAGGGGGTCGCGCGAGGCGTGGTCACCAGCCCCACCTTCGTGCTGGTCAACGAGTACGACGGGGCCCGTAAGATTTACCACCTCGACACCTACCGTCTGGCCGACGACGACGAGTTCCTCGGCCTGGGCCCCGAGGAGTTCTTCGATTCGGCAGGGCTGACGTTCGTCGAATGGGCCGATCGCTTTCCCGCCTGCCTGCCGGCCGCACGGCTCGAGATCTCGATCGAGGTAACCGGCGACCAGGCAAGACGTTTTTGCCTACTAGCGCACGGATCGCGCTATGAGCCCGCCCTGGCGAAATTGGTAGCGATTTTGACCGCCTGACGGTAGCGCGAGCGATGGACTCCCCCGCCGGCGCGACCCTGAGGGTTGTAGCGATCGAGCCCAGTCACGCAAACTCGGCAGGATCGGCAAACCTTTCACGTACCGCCTCCGTAAGCACGTCTAGGACGTTTCCGGGCCAAATCTTACGAATTCCTGCTTGCCGAGCCGGGAGCGCTCCGTTTTACTGAAAAAATCGCCCGGCTTCCCGCAGTCGGCGCGTCGCGCTCGCCGTTGGTGGAACAGAGATGTCTCGAGCTGCCGCAGGGCCGATCGGCCCGTTCGCGGCGTCACGTTGCTCGGCACCGCTGAATCACGATTCAGGCGCGGCGAAAGTCTCGAAGGCGATCACGTCAGACCCCTGCGATTGCACGCTATGGCACAACAACCGCGCACCGTCTCGCCCCTGCCGTCCACCTCTCGTGAGCGCATTCGTCGGCGGACACGTCGCCTGGGAGAGTCGTTGCCCGCGCGTGCTCGACGCCATGCCCCCGAGCAGCTCGAAGAGCGCTGCGTCTTCGCGGCCCCGACGCTCGCCACCATCTCGAACGTCACCTTGCAGGCTGGCGCGCCGCTGCACATCGCGCTCGATGGCTTCGACGCCGACGGCGACCAGCTCACCTACTCGGCCATTTCCGACAACGGCAACCTGGGCCTGACGATTCCCACCGGGAATCGCAGCATGAAGATCTCGGTCGTACATGCCAGCTCGGGCCAGTCGGGCGACGTGGCGATCAACGGCGACATGATCTTCCAGTTGTTCGACGACCTCGCGCCCAATACCGCCGGTCGCATCGCGCAGCTCGCGCAGTCGGGTTTCTATAACGGGCTCACCTTCCACCGCATCGCCTCGCCGGGGAATCCGTTCGTCATCCAGGGTGGCGATCCCTCGGGCAACGGCACCGGTGGTTCCGGCGTCAATTTCGATGACGAGTTTAACGTCCTGCTCCAGCACACGAGCAAGGGCATCTTGTCGATGGCCAAAACCAGCGACGACACGAACGACTCGCAGTTCTTCATCACCGCGACCGCCACGCGGCATCTCGATTTCAACCACTCGATCTTCGGCTTCCTGACGGAAGGCGAAAGCATTCGGGCAGCGATTCAGGGGATTCCCGTCGGCACGAATGACGTGCCTTTGTCCCCCGTCTTCATGCAGAACGTGTCGGTCTTCGTCGATCACGAGAACGGCGTGCTAAGGCTCTCGGCGCCGGAGGGCACGACCGGTACCGCCAACGTGACGGTGACGGTCAGCGACGGCAATGGCGGCACGGCCCAGCGCACCTTCCAGGTGACGATCGTGGCCGACACGACGAACAACCGCCCATTCCTCCATCCGACTCCGGCGGTGGTCAACATTCCACGCGGCGGGTCGACGACCTTCTCCGTCAGCGCCACCGACGTCGAAGGTGGGCAGATGATCTTCGGGACGCTGACCGGCCTATCCGGTTTCGGAATTGAAGCGTTGCCCGCGACCGTCACGCCCGACGGACAAGTCGGTACGACGACCTTCAAGATCACCAATACCACGGCTCCGGCCGGCACGTACACGGTGCGGCTCGCGGTCCGTGATGGCGACCAGGCATCGAATGCCACGACGTCGGACAGCCAGTTGCTGACGATCAATGTCGTCGATTTCCAGATGCTGACCGACAACGGGGCCAGCTCGAGCGATCTGGTCACCGATCGCAACAACACGCCGAGCAGGCTCATGCAGTTCCGCGTCGGCACGAACGCCAACAGCACGGTCGTGCTCAAACGGGGCGACGACATTATCGGCTCCGCCGTGGCCGACGCCAACGGCGTGGCCACCGTGACGACCAACGGCGCCGTGCCGCTGGCCGACGGCACGCACGTCATCACCGCCTATCGCGACGACGGCGGCACGCTCACGGCAATTGCCGACCCGATCACGATTACCGTCGATACAACGGCGCCCATCTTTACGAGCACGCCCGTCCTGACCGCCATCGCCGGCTTGACCTATAGCTACAACGCCCAGACGAACGAAGAAGGCTCGCTGGGGCTGGTCTACGAGCTGCAACAGCGTCCGGCCGGCATGACGATCGACCCCAACACGGGACAGATCACCTGGGTGCCGACGGTCGGACAACCCAATGGCGCCGCGGTCGTCGTGCGGGCGCGCGATCAATTCGGCGCCATCACCGATCAGCCCTTCGAGGTCTATGTCGAAGTCCCCCCTACGATCGCCGCGATTGCCAATCAGTCGCTGAACGAAGGGGTGCCCTTCTCGATCATCGTCACGGCCACCGATGCCAACACGCCCCCGAGCCAACTGACCTACTCGCTCGTGGGAACGGTTCCCAACGGCGCGGCGATCGATCCCACGACGGGTGAGTTCACCTGGACCCCCAGCGAAAGCCAGGGCCCCGGCACCTACGACATCACGATCCGCGCGAAGGACGACACCGGGCTGGCCGGCGATCGCACCGTGCGCTTCACCGTGGGCGAAGTCAACACGCCGCCGTCGCTCGCCGCGCTCGTCGATCGTGTCATCGAAGAGGGGGGTACGGTCTCGTTCACCGCCTCGGCCTCCGATGCCGACTTGCCCGCCCAGACGCTCACCTACTCGCTCGGACCCGGCGCGCCGGACGGCGCGACGATCGATCCTTCGACCGGGGCCTTCTCGTTCACCGCTGGCGAACTGCATGGCGGCCAGACGTTCGCCATCGAGGTGCGAGTTTCGGACGGCAACGGGGGCCTCGATTCGAAAACCTTCCAGATCGAGGTGATCGAGACGAATTCGGCCCCCACGATCAACCCGATTCCAACGCTCCTCGTCTCGCAGGGAGATCTCCTCAGCTTCACGGTCGTGGCCAACGATTCCGATGTCCCCACGCAGACGATCTCCTTCAGCCTGGGAGACGACGCACCGGCAGGCGCCACGATCGATCCCGCGACCGGGCTCGTCACCTGGCAAACGGCCGAGGACGAAGAATCGCGGCAGGTGAACTTCACGGTGATCGTCACCGATTCGGAAGGGCTCTCGTCGTCGCTGGTGGTGACCGTTCAGGTGGGCAACGACGCGCCGTTGGCCTGGTTCCCCGGCGGCCCCTTCGCGGCACAACTCGCCAGCACGGCCACGCTACTCAGTGGCGCGGTGTTGCCTCCAGTGCTCCCCCTGGTCAGCACCGTGACAGCACCGGGGGGTGGAAACGACTTTGTGGGCGAGCCCCCCGAGTTCATCGCCGGCGCGCCGAACTTCCGCTTCGGGCCCGACACGGGCGTGCAGGCGCTGCTGCCGCCGCTCGACCGTCACGAGGTCCAACGCCCTCAGAATGAAGAGGGGGGCCAGGAAAAGGTCAACGACAATCGGGCGAATCCCGCGAACAAGCAGGAGAACAACGCCCACCGGAGCACCGGCGCACTGCCAGGAGCAACCGCCGAGCAGCACGCTCCCGCCGCCGAGAACGAGCCCTCGGAAGACGAGCTGTACGAAGCGGCCGTCGCCTCGCTCGATCTGGCCCAGGCCGACGTCGTGCTCGAGGTCTTGCTGGCCGACCGCACGGAGTCGGGCGGGGTGAGCTTCGCCCTAAGGTCGCGTCCGAACGCGCCGCAGGTCGATCCACTGGCGCTGGCGGCTCGCGACGCGCAGGCCGGTACTGCGGCCAATCCGACAGGCGCCGCGAATAAGTCGGCCGCAGGCGAGCAACCTGCCGTCGAGGCCAAGCCGGCCCGACCGAAGAAGATGTCGCCGAGCCAGGTCCATGCCACGACGGCGGTCCTCTTCCCACTGCTCGTCACCGAGGTGGCACATCGCGATGACCGCCAGCGCGGCACGCGCGACATTGGCCCCTGGCGCTGGCGCAAGTCGTAAGGGGCGCGGCGACGAACATTGCCCGCCTGGAGTCTGGCAGCGCATCGCCCTGCGCCGCACCGTGTTCTCCCCGACATGCTGAACCTGAGCCGGGCACGTCGCATCGTTCGCGCCGTCAGTCGGCGCCGTCCGCGTCCTCTTCGGCAACGACGACGTTCTCCAGGCGGATACCTAGCGCCCTCGTCTTGGCGCGGAGCGTGCCGCGCGCGATCCCCAAGATGCGGGCGGCCTGAATCTGGTTTCCCCCCGTGTGTCGCAACACTCGCGTGAACAGATCGCGTTCCATGCTGGCGAGCACCTCGTCGTAGAGACCGACGGCCCCCTCGCGCAGCCGTTCGTCGATCAGCCCTGCCCAGGGGAGCCGCTCTCCCTCGGTCGCCGGTGTCGCGCCTTGCGACCGCAGCCGCACCACCGCCTCGCGGACGTACTCGGGCAGGAACTCGGGCACGAGCACCGGCCCGGTCATCTGCAGGATCGCCTGGCGCAACACGTTTTGCATTTCGCGAATGTTGCCCGGCCATGTGTAGGACAGCAGCAGCTCGGTCGCCTCGTTCGACACGCCGCGCACATCCTTGTGCAGCTCGCGGCCGAAGCGTCCCAGGAAGTGCTCGATCAGCATCGGCAAATCGTCGCGGCGCTCGCGCAGCGGCGGCAGCTTGATCGTGTAGCCATTCAGGCGATAGAAGAGATCCTCGCGGAAGGCGCCATTCTCGACCATGTGTTCCAAATCGCGATTCGTGGCCGCGATGACGCGCACATCGGCATGGATCGTCTCGTTGCCCCCCACGCGCTCGAACCGGTGTTCCTGCAGCAGCCGCAGAATTTTGCTCTGCAGCAGGGGTGCCATGTCGCCGATCTCGTCGAGAAAGAGGGTCCCGCCGTTGGATTGCTCGAACTTGCCGATGCGTTGCCGGTCGGCGCCGGTGAACGATCCCCGTTCGTGGCCGAAGAGCTCGCTCTCGAGCAGTTGCTCGGGAATCGCCGCGCAGTTGACCGCCAGGAACGGCCCCTTCGCGCGGTGACTGTGATGATAGATGGCCCGGGCCACGAGCTCCTTGCCGGTGCCGCTTTCGCCGCGCACGAGCACGGTCACATCCTGCGAGGCGACGCGCCCCACCGCCTTGTACACCTCCTGCATCGCCTGGCAGCGTCCGACGAGTTGATCGACCTGGGGCGTTTGCGCGCCGGCGTCGATCGTGTCGCCCGGAATGGCCACCGGCTGATTGATCATCCGCCGCAGCTCGAGCGCGCGGTCGACGAGCTCGCGAACCTGCGCTAGGTCGAGAGGCTTGACCAGGTATTCGTACGCCCCCCGTTTCATGGCCTCGATGGCGGTGTCGCTGGTCGTGCCGGCCGTAATCATGATCACCGGGATCTTCGGGTCGTGCTGGCGCACGCGGTCGAAGGTTTCGAGCCCCGACAGGTCGGGCAACAACACGTCGAGCACCACCACGTCGATGTCGTTGTTGGCTAGTTCCGCCAGGCCGGCCGCCGCCGTGCCGGCGCTGTAGACCTGCACTTCCGAATCCTGAAACGTGCGCCGCACCAGGAGCGGCACCGCGGGGTCGTCGTCGATGACGAGCAAGTTTGCCATAGCAGAAGCGATCCGGGCGTGGCGGTTCGGGGGCGGCGCGATATGCTGTCCTCACTTCGCGGCGGCCACCGGGCGCCGCGGCGAGATTATAGCGAAACTCGCGGCGGCAGCATGCGCACCGGCGGAATCGGGACGCGCCGCAGCGCCATGGACAGGAAATCATGCTGGCTCTGGTTCGGCGATATCACTCCCTGATAGCGGCCGTGGGCATGCTGGTGGCCTTCAGCGTGGCCGCCTGGCTCCTCTACGGCGAGCTGAAGCACTACCACTACTCCGACATCCGCCAGAGCCTCGACGCCATCCCCACGCGGCGGATCGCCGAGGCGGTCTTCCTCGTCGTGCTCAACTACGTCGTGCTCGTCGGGTACGACCTGCTGGCCCTGGTCTACATCGGCCGCAAGCTGCCGCTGGCGCGGGTGGCGATGGTCTCCTTCGTCGGCTTCGTCAGTAGCTACAACTTCGGCGCGGCGCTCGGCGGCACCTCGGTCCGCTTTCGACTCTACTCGCTGTGGGGGCTCTCGGCCGTCGAGATCATGAAGCTGCTGGTCGGGTTGGCGCTCGCCTATTGGCCGGGGCTGTTCGCCGCCGCGGGCATCGTCTTCGTCTGGCAGCCGTTCGATATTCCCGACCGCTTCCAGTTCGGCTTCGACAATGTGCGCCCCGTGGGGTGGATCCTGCTCGGCTCACTGGCCATGTATCTGCTGCTGACGGTCCTCCGCAGCCGGCCCTTTATCGTCCGCGGACTGGAACTCGCCCTGCCAAGCCCGGGACTGGCCATCGCCCAGACGAGCGTGGCGGCGCTCGATCTCTTCATCGCGGCGGGCATCCTCTACACCCTCTTTCCCGACGACGTGCCGGTGAACTACCTGCAGTTCGTCGGCATTTTTCTGCTGGCCGCCGTGGTGGTCATCTTCTCGCACGTGCCGGGGGGCTTGGGGGTCTTCGAACTGGTGATTCTCACCCTCACGGCTCCCCAGCATCCGGGCGAGGTGCTCGGCGCGCTGTTGATCTATCGCGTGATCTACTTCCTGCTGCCGCTGGCCCTGGCGGCGCTCTTGATGGGCGCGAACGAGTTGCGGGCGCGGAGCGGTGATCTCGCCCGCCTCGCCACGACCGTGCGCGAGAAAACCCCCGTCGTCCCCCCCCTGGTCTTTGTTTTTGCCACGGTGGCCGCCGGCGCCGTGCTGGTCTTCTCGGGTTCGACACCGCTCGATCCGTCGCGCATCGATCTGGTGCGCCGCTGGCTCCCCCTGTCGGTCATCGAGACCTCGCATTTTCTGGGCAGCGTGGTCGGCACCGTGTTGCTTCTGCTCGCACGGGGATTGCAGCGCCGGCTCGATGCGGCTTATTGGCTGACGCTGGGAGCGCTGGCCCTCGGCATCGTGCTCGTGGTGCTCAAGGGATTCGACTTCGAGGAGGCCGTGATCCTAGCGGTGATCTTCGTCGCCATGTTGCCCGCGCGGCGCCAGTTCTACCGCCACGGCTCCTTGTTTCGTCAGCCTCTAACGTCGCGCTGGATCGCGCTCGTGTTGCTGGTGCTTGGCACGGCGTTGTGGCTGGGCATGTTCAACTACAAGCACGTCGAATTCCGCGACGAGCTGTGGTGGCAGTTCACGCTGCACGGCAGCGCGTCGCGCTTCTTGCGAGCCAGCGTCGGCGTGGTTGGCGTGTTGCTCTCGTTCGGCGTGATGCGCCTCGTCCGCCCGGCGCCCCCTCCGCCGCACGACACCGACGCCGCCACGCTCGACCGCGTCGCCCCACTGGTGGCCCGTTCCGACCGAACTTCGGCTGGCCTGGCGCTGGTAGGTGATAAACGGATCCTGTTCGCCGACGATGACGCCGGGTTCCTCATGTTCGGCATCCACGGCCGAAGCTGGGTGGCCTTGGGCGATCCCTTCGGCCCGGCCGACGTGCAGGACGAGCTCGCCTGGCGATTTCGCGAGCTGTGCGATCGCTACGACGGCTGGACGGTGTTCTACGAGATCGGCGAAGAGAATCTCGGCCGCTACATCGATCTCGGGCTCGCGCTGATGAAGATCGGCGAAGAGGCCCGCGTCCCCCTCGGCACGTTCTCGCTGGAAGGAGGCGCCCGCCGCGGCCTGCGTCACACGCACCACAAGTTCGAAAAGCTGGGCGTGCAGTTCGAGGTCGTGCCGCAGGCCGAAGTGGCCGCACTCTTGCCGGAGCTGCGCGCCATCTCCGAGGCGTGGCTCGCCGAAAAGAACACCCGCGAAAAGAGCTTCTCGCTGGGCTATTTCGACGACGACTATGTCCGGCGCTGCCCGGCGAGCATCGTGCGCCACGAAGGGAAGATCGTCGCCTTCGCGAACCTCTTCTGTGGAGCGCCGGGAAGCGAGTTGTCGCTCGACCTGATGCGTTACCTGCCCGAGGCGCCCGAAGGGGTGATGGAATATCTCTTCATCGAGTTGATGTTGTGGGGCCGCGCGCAGGGCTTCGCCTGGTTCAACCTGGGCATGGCGCCGCTGGCGGGCCTCGAAGATCACGCCCTCTCGACCTGGTGGAATCGCACCGGCTCGCTCCTCTTCCGCCACGGCGAGCACTTCTACAATTTCCAGGGGCTGCGAGCTTACAAAGACAAATTCGATCCCGAGTGGCGCGCCAAGTACATGGCTTCGCCCGCCGGCATGGCCCTGCCGCTGATCCTCACCGACGTCGCCTCACTCATCTCCGGCGGCGTGACGGGCTTGGTCACGAAGTAGGTGACAACATGTGTGGCCCTGAAAGGGCAATCTATGAAAGCCCTGGGCTACCTTTTTGCGCCCCTGCGGGGCTGATAATCCGCCGCGTCACTTCGCCGGGGTCAACCACTCCCGATAACTCCACGTTGCGGCATTCTTGCAAGCTGCGGAACCAGGTGAGCTGGCGCCGCGCGAACTGGCGCGTGCGGCGCTGCACGAGGTCAATCGTTTCGGCCAGCGTCAGCCTGCCCGCGAGATGCTCGAACACTTCGCGATATCCCAGCGCCTGCCGCGCCGTGCGTCCTAGCGCGCGTCCGTCGGAGATTAGCGCACGGCATTCCTCGACCAGCCCCTCGGCGAACATCGCCTCGACGCGGGCATTGATCCGTGCGTACAACTCCTCGCGCGGCCACTGTAAGGTGAATACCCGGCACGACTCCACCGCGCGCGGGCGATCGAACTGCTCCTGCCAATCGCTGATCGGCCGACCCGTCTTCTCCAGCACTTCGAGCGCGCGGATCAACCGCCGCGTATCACGCGGATGCAGCTTCTGCGCCGAACGCGCGTCGACTTCGCTCACGCGCTGGTGCAACAAGTCGGGCTCTTCGCTCGCGCGCTGTTCCCATTGGCGGCGGAACTCCCAATCGGCGGGCGGCCCTTCGAAAATCCCGCGCAGCAGCGCCTTCAAATAGAGGGGCGTGCCGCCGACAAACAACACCGCAGCGCCGCGCGAACGGATCTCGCGCGACGTGCGCTCCGCCAGGCGACGGTACTCGGCCAGACTGAATTCCTCGCCGGGCTCGACGATGTCGAGCAAGTGATGCGGCACCCGGGCACGCTCGGTCCGATTCGGTTTGGCCGTGCCGATATCCATGCCGCGATAGATAGCCATCGAGTCAAGCGAGACGATCTCCGCCCCGATCGATTCGGCCAACTCAATCCCGATGGCGCTCTTCCCCGCCGCCGTCGGACCGGTAAGGAACCAGCAATCGGTGGCGAAATCGAACTCCGACATGCAGGAACCGTTCGAGTCGTGCTAAGAGGAGCGGTACAAGCCTCTGAATGTATCAGCTTGATTGGGACGCTTTTTTTGAGCTCTTCGAGTCGGCGGCGGGCTCGCTCGTCGCGCATGGAAAACCACAACTCGTCCCATTGCTAGCCCGTCAGCTTGCCGCGTCTCATCTTGGCCGCGATGGCTGCGGATCACTTCCGCATACAAGGAGTCTACCCCCAACCGCTTCACTCCAACTGCGGGGCAACTTCGTTGCGATCTCTTGTAACAGCGAGTGCCGGCACACCAATTGGATCGTCGTAAACAGTTGCGATGAAAGGCCAGAAACGCAAAACGCCCGGCGGCCGATCTGTCGGCGACGGGCGTTAACTGGCCTGCGGATGGAGCCCACAGAAAATCGCAAAGCTCCCCGACTAGGACTCGAACCTAGGACTTAGCGGTTAACAGCCGCTCGCTCTACCAACTGAGCTATCGGGGAAAATGGGCCTGGCGGGACGCTAGTATTCAGGGACGGCGGATGCGTCGGCGGGCAGCATTGCCACTACTCCGGCGACGCCCAGGGCTCCCTGCGGCGGACCTGCCAAATGGCCAGAACGATTGATGCTAAGCCAACACTCGTCGATTGACAATAGTCGACCGGGCCGAGTTCGCGCATCCTGGCCCGGGACTCGCCTTGCAAGGTTCAACCAGGCGGATTTTTCCGGTCGGCGGGGCAGGCAACGTTCGACGCTCTTCGACGCTGGCAGGGGCGTTTTTTTGTTTCCGGGGTCCGCAGACCCTGGTTATGATAACTGACCGGGTGGCGGCCGGTACCCAGCACCTCCGGCATGCCTGCTCGAACGTCTGTCCACGGAAGCCCTTGGCTCCCGCCCAGATGCCCGCCCCACACACCACCAGCCCGACCCTTTGGCCGTACGGCCGCCAGGCGGATCGCCCCACCTTCGGACGCTCGCTATTACGGTTCGGCCCGACGGCCTTGCCTGCTTGCTGCGCCCGCTCAAGACTGCCAACCACGAGGATTTCGCATGCCGCCCCGCGACGGTCACGGCCGACTCCATCCCCGGGTAGCTATGCTCTGGCTCGATCGCGTGGGGCCTGCCTGCCTGTTCGCGGCTTTGATCGGGGTATGGTCGAGCACCGCGCTCGCGCAATTGCCGGCCACGCGTCTCTCGGCGGTCGCGCCGGCGGGGGGCAAGCAGGGCTCGGAGTTCGAGTTGACGATCATCTCCGGCGCCGATCTCGAAGGAGTGAATCGTCTGCACTTCTCGCACCCGGGTATCAGCGCGGTGCAAAAGACACAAGTTGCCGAAGGGCAGACCGAGCCAACCCCCGTCGCGAACCAGTTCAAAGTAACGGTCGCGCCCGACGTACCCGTCGGCACGTACGAGGTCCGCGCGGCAGGCCCGTACGGTCTGTCGAATCCGCGCGCCTTTGTCGTCGGCGACCGAGTCGAATTGAGCGAGGCCGAGCCGAACAACGTGCTCGGTCAGGCCATGGAGGTGCCCCTCAATACGGTCGTGTGGGGGCGATCCGAACCGGCACGCGATACCGATTGCTTTCGCTTTACCGCCCAGGCAGGCACGCGGTTGATCGCCTACTGCGATGCCGCCAGCATCGACTCGCGGATGGATGCGACGCTCGAACTCTACGATCCCTCGGGCTCGCTCGTGGAAATGAGCCGCGACTACCGCGGTGCGGATCCGCTGATCGACGTGACGTTGCCGGTCGACGGCGAATACAAGTTGAAGGTCTACGACTTCGTCTTCGGGGGGGGACCCGACTACTTCTATCGCCTGACGCTCGGCACGGGACCGTGGATCGACTACGTGTTGCCCCCCGCGGGTGCGGCAGGCACGACGGCCACATATTCGGTGTATGGTCGCAACCTTCCGGGAGGCGTGCCCACCGAGTTGACGACGAGCGACGGCAGGCGGCTCGAGCAGCTCGACGTCGAGCTGGCCCTGCCTGGCGAGGAG
Organism: Pirellulales bacterium; assembly: GCA_019636335.1. NCBI lineage: Bacteria > Pseudomonadati > Planctomycetota > Planctomycetia > Pirellulales > Pirellulales bacterium. The sequence continues at coordinate 36,172 of JAHBXR010000022.1, read as the reverse complement.
CCCGCCCGGGCGAGTCTCGTCTCAGATGAGTCGATTGGCCCGGCGGCCGCCAGCTTCGACGGCGCACCCTATCGCGTGGCTTCGCCCGTCGGCAGCTCGAATCCCGTGACGATTGGCATCGCATCGGCGCCGGTCGTGGCTGAAGTCGAACCGAACGATCGTGCCGCGGCGCAAGCGATCGTGGCACCCTGCGAGATCTATGGCCAGTTGCAGAGCATCGGCGATGTGGACTGGTATTCCTTCGATGCCAAGAAGGGGGAAGTGCTCGTCCTGGAGATCATCTCGCAGCGCCGCGGCTTGCCCACCGATCCGACGCTGCGTGTCGAACGCGTGACGAAGGACGACAAGGGCGAGGAAACCATCACCGAGATCACCGAACAGGACGACTCGGGGGCGAATATTGGCGGATTGGCCTTCGCGACGAACAGCGATGATCCGCTGTTCCGCTTCGCAGCGCCCGAGGAGGGCCACTATCGCATCGCGGTGCGAGATTTATATCGCGAGACCCAGGGGGACCCGACGTTCGTCTACCGCCTGAGCGTCCGCCGCGAGATGCCGGACTTCCGCCTGGTGGCGCTCGCGGAGTTTCCGATCAATGGCGTGCAGGCGCCGAATCCGTGGACGACGTTCTTGCGCAAGGGGGGCACGGCGCGGCTCTCGGTGCTGGCCTTCCGCCGCGATGGATTCAACGACTCGATCGACGTGCAGGTCGAGGGGCTGCCCGAGGGAGTCACTTGTCCGGGCGCGACGATCGGCCCCGGACAGACGAGGGCGGATCTCGTGCTGACGGCCGCCGAGGAAGCACCCGACTGGAGCGGCACGATCGAGCTGACCGGCCGCGCCAAGATCGGCGACGCCGACGTCGTGCGCGAGGTGCGCGGCGCGCAGGTGACGTGGCCCTTGACGGGAATCGTCGCGCCGGCGCGGCTGACGCGCGACATCGGCCTTTCGGTCGGTTCGCTTGCGCCGTTCTCGGTCGATTCGCCCGTCGCGCGCGAAACCTTCGTGCAGGGCCGGCAATTGGTGCTACCGATCAAGGTCACGCGCCGCGGCGACTTTGCCAAGCCAATCGCCCTGACGGCAGCAGCCCTGCCCGAGAAGGTACAGAACGATGCGGTGACGATCGCCGAAGGGGCCGCGGAAGGTACGGTTCGTCTCTACTTTCCCCAGGATGCGCCGCTGGGAACGTACACGGTTTATCTGTCGGCGACGGCCCCGGTTCCCTTCACAAAGAATGCCGACGGCAGCGATAAGAAAGACGTCAACGTCGCCGAGTCGGTCGTGCCCGTGACGGTGTCGATCGTGCCGGGCCCGCTGGTGATGGTGCCCGAGGTGCCGGGCAAGGGCGAGATCAAACGCGGCGCTTCGCTCGAGATTCCCGTGAAGGTCACGCGGCGCCACAACTTTGCCGGGGCGGTAAAGCTCGATCTCGTCGTGCCGCCGCACATCGGTGGTGTTACGACCGAAGCGGTCGAGTTGGCTGCCGATGCCACCGACGCGAAGCTCGTCATCCAGGCCTCCGCCGAAGCGACCGAAGGGGAGCATGCCCACGTCGTCGTGCGGGCAACCTTCGACCTGGACGGCAAGACGGTCGAGAGTCATCAGCCCATTCCCTTGAACGTGCAGAAGTAAGAACCGACAGCCGCGAGCGTGGATCGCTCGCGGCTGCTTCCCGAGATTCAACCTGTCATCCGATCACGAGAGCCATGCGAAAACGCAAAGCCCAGCTCGTACTGCCCCTGATTGCCCTGGTCGCATTTGCCGCTGCGGTACAGGCGGACGAACCGATCGCGGTCGCCAAGATCGAGCGCAACGAGCCGGTCGATTTCGAGAGCGAGATCCTGCCCATCCTGCGCCGCAACTGCCTGGCCTGCCATAGCGAAGCGGTGGCGAAGAGCGAGCTCGTGCTCGAGACGCCGCAAACCATCGCCCAGGGGGGCGCGAGTGGTCCAGCGGTCGAGGCCGGCAGTGCCGACGCGAGCATGCTGCTGTTGGTCGCCACCGGCGAGAGCGACCCAGTGATGCCGCCGAAGGACAACAAGGTTGGCGCCTCGCCTCTCACGCCCGAAGAGTTGGGCCTGCTCAAGCTATGGATCGACCAGGGAGCGAAGGGCGAAGTGAAGCGTTCTCAAGCGGTGGCTTGGCAACCGCTTCCCGCGGGCGTGAATCCGATCTACGCCGTGGCCCTGTCGCCCGATGGGCAGTTCGCCCCCACGGCGCGCGCGAATCAGATCTTCATCTATCACCTCCCCAGCGGCAAAACGATCTGCCGCTTGACCGATGAACGCTTGTTGCAGGCGGGCATTTACGAGCAGCCGGGGGTGGCCGAGCTGGACCTCGTGCAGTCACTGGCCTTCAGCCCCGAGGGATATCGCCTCGCCTCGGGCGGCTATCGCGATATCAAGATCTGGGAACGTCCCCGCGACGCCCGGGCCATCGAGATGAGTGCCGATGGTTTCGGTCCGGCGCGCTCCGCCGCCACGAGCGCGGACGGCAAGTGGTTCGCCACCGGTCACGACGAGGGGCGCATTCGCGTCGTTGCCCTGACCGATGGCAAGACGATTCACACGCTGGCTGGCCATACGGCCGTCGTCACTGGCCTGGTCTTTTCGGCCGACGGGGCACGATTGGTCTCCGGCTCGGCCGACGGTTCGCTGCGCACTTGGAATGTTGCCGAAGGCAAGCAGCTTGGCCAGTTCGACGCCCCGGTACCTGTCAACGATGTGGCGCTCACTGCCGACGGCGCCCAAGTGTTGCTGGCCGGCGCCGATCGCGCGATCCGCGTCGCGGAGACCCCCGTGGCTTTGCCGTTCAGCGAAAAGCTCGCTTCCCCCACTACCGCGGCGATGACCTCGGCCGATGGCGTCACGTTCTATCGCGGCGCCGCCGACGGTTCGATCGAGATCCGCGACGTCGCCAGTCGCGAGGTGAAGCATAAGCTCCAAGCGGGCAACACGCCGGTTCGGGCGCTTGCCCTCTCGGGCGACGCCACGAAGCTCGTGGCCGCATCGGACGATGGCCTCGCGAGGCTCTTCGATCTGGCCGGTGCGAAACTGCTGAACGAGTTCCGCCTGGCGGCAAACCTGCCCGCCGGATTGGCGCTCGATGCGACGGGGGGAAAGCTCGTTGCAATCGCGGGGAACCAACTGCTCGTTTCGCGCACGGGCGACTTGTCGACGCGCGAGCTGACCGCTTCGGGGGACGCGGCCGCTACCGTCGCCGCGGTCAGCCCCGATGGCAAGCTGCTCGCCACCGATACGACGGTCGGCGGGCAGACGGCGATTCTCGTCCGCACGATCGCCGACGGGAACGTCGTCGCTACGCTTACGGGGCACGAAGCGGCCATCCACGCCTTGGCCTTTAATGCCGAGGGTTCGCGACTCGTCTCCGGCTCGAGCGACAAGACGGCGCGCGTCTGGCAACTCGGCGACGAACCGCGCGAGTTGGCACGCTACACCGGTCATCCCGCCGCGGTGTCCGCGGTTGCCATCGTGGGCGATGGCGCCACCATCGTCAGCGGAGGCGCCGATGGCAGCCTGCGTCAATGGAATGCCGCCGATGGTGCGGAAGTAAAGTCATTCGATGCAGGTGGCTCAGGCCTGCTCGCCGTGGGCGCGACGCCCGATGGCGCGGCCCTCTTCACGATCGCCGCCGATGGAGCGCTCAAAGCGATCGATGTGGCCGAGGGCACTGCCAAGGATCTCATCGAGCCGGGCAAGCCGCTCCTCGCTGGCGCCGTGAGTCGCGATGGAGAAAGCCTGGCACTCTTGGCCGCCGATCATTCGTTGCGCGTCGTTCGGCGCGACGGCACGCTGGCCGGTGAGGCAACCACGCCGGCGACGCAGGTCCGGTCGCTGGCGTTCGATCCCACGGGGCAACGTTTGGCGGTCGGCACCGCCGATCGTCGCGTCACGGTGTTTGACGCCGCCAGCGCGACACCGCTGGAAGTGGCGGCATCCGTGGGCGAGTTGAGCTATGGCGTCCTCACGCCCGGCAGCGAACTGTTGATCGGCACCAGCGATCGCCTGTGGCGAGCCACGCCGCTGCGCGTCGAACGCGCACTAGCGACTCCCGTCGGACAAGTGGCAGCGTTGGCGCCGAGCGCCGATCGTGGCACGATCTTCGTCGCGGGCACGGAAGGCAAGTTGGCCGCCGTGCAACTCGCTGATGGCGCCGCGCGGTTTACCGTTTCGCTCGAAGCGCCGGCGACCTCGCTCACGCTGAGCAGCGATGGCGCCTTGCTCGCCGTGGGCGGCGCCGACGGCAAGGTACGCATCGCTCAAGCGGGCGATGGCGCCGCCAGTGGCGCTCCTATCGGCAACTTTTCTAAGCCGGTACGGCAGGTGAGCTTCTCGCCCGATGCCGCTCACGTTGCCGCCGTGGCTGACGAAGGCGCGCTCGTCGTGCTCGATCGCGCCTCGGGGCAGGCCTTGCAGGCGGCACCGCGGACGGCCGGTGCGTACTGGGGAGTTTTTGCCCGCGGCGCGGACGCGAAAAGCGTCATCCTCACCTCCGGCGAACAAGAACTTCGCCTGGCACAGCTTGCGGCCCCGCGCGTGATTGCGATCGACGGAGCACCGGCCAGTGCGATTGCCCTGTTTGCCGATGGCAAGCAGTTCGTCACGGGCGGCGAGGACGGTATCGTCCGCCTCTGGGATCTGGCGGCAGGAACGGTTGCGCGGCAGATGGATCACGCGGGTCCGGTGGCCGATGTGGCGGTGCGGCCCGACGGTTCGCGCATCGCCTCAGTCGGTCTGAATAATCTCGCTCGGTTGTGGAATGCCGCTGACGGCGCCCAGGTCGTCGAGTTGCAGGGTGACTACACGGCCAACCAGGCGCTCGCCCGCGCCACGGCCGAAGCCGCCAAGTGGCAGGCGGAGCGCGGCGCCGCGACCGAGGCGCTCGCCGCCGCGGAAAAAGATCTCACCGAGAAGACCGCCGCTGCCAAGACGTCGGTCGAGGCGCTGGCCGCCGCCGACAAGACCGCCGCCGAGGCCACGGCGCTCGCCAAGACCACCGCCGAAGCGAAGGCCGAGGCCGACAAGCTGGCCACCGCCGCCACCGAGGCGGCCAAGACCAAGGCCGATGCCAAGGCTGCCGCCGATCAACTCGTCACGGCGCAGACCGAGGCGATGACCCTGGCGGCCGACGCCTCGACCAAGGCTACCGCGGCGGCGGCTGAAGTGGCCCAGGCGGTCGACGCGGCCAAGGCTTCGGCCGCCGCGCTTGCCGCCAGTCTCGCCAAGGCGCCCGAAGATAAAGCGCTGGTCGAGGCCAAAGCGGCCGCCGATAAAGTGGCCGCCGACAGCGAAGCGGCGGGCACTCAAGCCAAAGCAGTGGCCGAAAGCACCACGCAACTCGCCGCCGCGCGGGCCGAGGCGCTAAAGGTAGCGACGGCGGCCCAGGCCACGGCCGCGGCCGAAGTCGAGCAGACCGCCGCCGCCGCGAAGGAGGCCACCGACAAGCAGGCCGCCGCCACCAAGGCGGCCACCGATGCCGATGCCGCCGCCAAGGCCGCCACCACCGCGCAGGCCAATGCCAAGAAGGCCTCGCGCGATGCCGACGACGCGCTGGCTCGAGCCACCGACGCCGTGCCCAAGGCCCAGACGCGGCTCGAAAAGGCTCAATCGCGCGAAGCGAGCACCGCCCAGGCGAAAGCCGCCGCCGAACAAGAAGCCGCCGGCCACGAGCGTCCGCTGCGGACGGTCGCGTTCTCGCCCGACGGCGTGCAACTCGCCACCGCCGGCGACGATCCTCTGGTCCACGTTTACCAGGCCGAGAACGGTCTACCGCTCGATACGTTTGCTGGTCGCGGCGTCGCCGCGGGGGCGTTGGCCTTTACCCCGAACGGTTTGCTGGCCAGCGCCACGGTCGATGGCACTGCAGCCGTGTGGCAACTCTATCCGAACTGGCACCTGCAGGCGACGCTTGGTCCTCCGGCCGATCGCCCGCTGGCGGTCGAAGATTCGCAGCTTGTCGATCGCGTGTTGGCGTTGGCTTTTTCGCCCGACGGTAAACTACTGGCCAGTGGTGGCGGCGAGCCTTCACGCTCGGGCGAGTTGAAGTTGTGGAACCTGGCCGACGGCAAGCTGGCGCACGATTTTGCCGACGCCCACAGCGACACCGTGTTCAGCGTCGCCTTCTCGCCCGACGGCGAGTATCTCGCCTCGGCCGGCGCCGACAAGTTCGTCAAAGTCTTCGAGATCGCCACGGGCAAGTTCGTCAAAGCCTTCGAAGGACACACGCACCACGTACTCGGCGTGGCCTGGAGTCCCGACGGCAAGCTGCTGGCCAGTTGCGGAGCCGATCAGGTCGTAAAGATCTGGAACTTCGATTCGGGCGAGCAACAGCGCACGATCGCCGGCTTCGGCAAGCAGGTCACGAGCGTGGCCTTCCTGTCCGACGGCCAGACGGTGGTGGCCTCGAGTGGCGATAAGACGGTGCGGCAGTTCCAGGTCGGCGACGGCAAGGCGGTGAAGAACTTTGGCGGCGCGACCGATTTCCTGCACGGCGGCGCCGTCACGCCCGACGGACGTCTCGTGGCCGCCGGCGGCGAGGCGAGCGTGCTGCATGTCTGGAACGGCGCGGACGGCAAGGCCGTCGTCACCTTCGCCCCGCCGGAAGCGAAGTAGCGAAACATTGGCCCACTTCCGCGGAGGCTTCTATCTTCGCGCGGCACCGTAACGTCGTGGCGTTTTGTCGTCGTGGTTAGCATCTGGCTTTCTGTTTGAACCACCACGGCACGACGAAGCACGACGCGTGTGTTTCTGCGGCTGCAGTTCGCCGTTATGCTGCAGATATGGAACAGGCCTGGCCCCCACAGCTTGTCTCTCGCTGGCGCCGCAGGACGACGCTGATAATTGCGTCGGTGCTGTTGGCCGTGGGCATCTTTTGTACCCTCGTTTGGGGTGCCTGGAGATGGCGTTACCCGTACGGCCACGACCATTGCTGCGACAAGCAGTTGGGCCTTGTGCTTTGGCGATACGCGGAACAGCATGGCGGCCAGTTTCCCACGGGTGGTGACACGCCCGAGGCGTCACTCAGTCTGCTGTATCCCGACTACGACGACGGTTGGTTATTGCGAGGAAACACCTATCCGCTACAGCCCGCGGTCGATCTTCTCGCCGCGGGCAAACCTCTCACGCCTGAAACGTGCGGCTGGCATTACGTCGATGGATTGCGCCAGCCACCCCCAGGCGCCGGCTGGTCAAACGTGGCCCTGTTCTGGGCGAAGCGCGAGGTGGGGCACAACGGCGAGCGCTTGCGCGAAGGAGGGCATTATGTCGGGTTCATTCATGGCGATACTGGCTATGTCAAGGCTGCCGACTGGGCGCGTTTCGTGGCCGATCAAGAGAAAGCGGCCGCCGCGATTCGGCAAGGCAAGGATCCAATCGTTCCCTGGGTACCGGAATACGGCATGCACTGACCTCGCGCAACGATTCCAGGCGATCAACTCGGGTAGCTGTGAAATGTCCCGTAGGCAAAGGGAAAATCCACGGACAGTGAGTCTGCTAGAGCTATGACCTCGCTTGATACCTCGCACGTTTCCAACCGTGTCTTGAACGGCTGGACATCTTCGAATTCAACGGCTTCGAATCCGAGTGCTTGCAGTTTGTCGACGCATAGCGCGACGAACGCATCCAAATCGCTGGCAATTCCAAGCACGGGGACAAAGGCTCCCTTCGCCGTTTCCAATGCGTCATTGTCCGTACACAGCTTGACGTGCGCGAGAGCGATCCAGATTTGTGACATGAGACCCGACAATTCGTTGCTTGGCCACAGCACCGTTTCCAGCAATGCGGTTGGTCAGCGCCCCTGTTCCTGCCTCTTGGCCGCGACGAACTGCGAGGCGAGCTGCAGGCGGACCATCTTTTCCAACTCGGCCGATGGCACGGTGGGATCGGGCGCCGAGAATAGACCGCTCACGTTTCGCAAGATCTGGATCGGCGTGAAGATCACGCCCCAGGGAAAGCCCCACCAACCCAGCACGCCGCTCGAGAGCGTGCCCACGAGCTTCGACTTGATGCCGCATGCACGGCAGCACACTTCCGGCGTGCTCTTCCACTGCGTCATCACCAGCGCCGACCAGACCGAGTGAGACGTGTGGACGTCGACCGGACCAGGACCACCGCAGCGCGGGCAGTCGCCTTGATGAACTTGCGCCACCTGCTCGGCCATCACGTCGCGTGGCACGCGATCGGCAATAGCCAACAAGTAGCCCCCTTGATGGCATTCGTTGCCGCAGAAGCGGAGCTCCCCTTCCGTCACGCCACCAAATAGAATCGTTGTCCCACAGACCGCGCAGCGCGCCATGGCCCACCCCTTTCAGCACGAACAATAGAGTGCCACTCGATCGCGCCAATGGAAAATTCGGCACGAATGTCCGTGCATCACGATAGCAATTCAGCAGGCGATTGCGAACGAATTCTGGCCAGAGGCGCCACCGCCGCCAAGAATGTCATGGCGCGTCGGGCGGCCCAGGCAGACCGCTCGGCATCACTCCAGCTATCGTGGTGAACGGGCGAGCTAGGAGCCCTCCGACGTCAACAAGTCGAGCCCGCCCTTTGGCGATCAAAGGAGCCGAAGGTTCTGTGACGCACCAGCAATCAGCACCCACGGCAACGGCGCGGATGGCCGTGGCCGGTCGGGCAGCAACCGTTCTCACAGCAATTGGGGGCAGCGCAGGAGGGCGTCTCGCACGGCGCGGGTACCTGCACCGTCTTCGGCACCATGCGGCAAATCTGGACTTGCACCTGCTTGGGCACGAAGTGAGGGACGCATACGCAGCAGACGACCGTCTTTTCCTCCGGCGCGAAATCGTAGCGCGTCACGGTGCAGGTCTTCGTGCCATGCTCGGCCTCGAGAATCGTTTGCTGCACCTGCTTCATCCGCGGTTCGAACTTCCAGGTACAACGGCGCACCGTGCGGGTGCGCGTCTCCGGTTTCATCACCGTCACCTGGCAAGTGTACGGTTCGTCGACCCAGACCTTTTCCTGGCAGGTGTAGGCCACTTCCTTCTCGACCGGGTTCGAAACCCAGACTCGGCTGCCACAGCCGGCCGTGCCGCACGTCGCGGTGCCGCAGCCGGTGCTGCAGCGGCGGAACAAGCGGCAGCGCGGGCGGCAACAATCGACCGGGCTCGCACAGTCGACGACGGCGCCGCAGCCAGCGGCCGGCGCGTCTTCCCAATGCCCCTGGTCGACGACCACCTTCTGCGTCTTCTGCGCCGTTACGACCTTGCACACCTTGCGCGTGCCGGTCTTCGTCACGAGCTGCGGTACGCAGACTGTATAGTTTTCCTGCACGTCGGCGTAGACCGGCGTGCGCACCATGCACTGCACCGTCCTCGTCACGCACTTGGGATGGTAGATCGTGTAGGGACGCTCGACCGTCACCTGACGCGGGATATAGTGCGGCACGATGATCTTCTTCTGACGCTGCTCCAGGCGATATTCGGGCACCATGACGGTACGCGTCTCGAGGGACATCTCGGGCACAAGAACCGTGCGCTCGACCAGCTTCGGCGCGGCCGGGGCGCACGTTTCACAACCGGGGGTCGAACAGGCGTGCGACCCGATGCGAGCTTCCGCCAAGGCGGGAATGGTTGGCAGGGCCACGAGCATGATCGCCGCCACGAGACCCAAGATCGACGAATTCCGCATCGCACTTTCTCCGTTGCCGGTCGTTGTCAGGGTGCGTTAGATGAGGTGTGTTTACCGGTTGCACAAAACAGGTCGTTCGCGGCAAGCATAGTCTTGTCTGGCCGGAAGTCAATGCGCGCGATTCGGGTACTCCTTAACTGACAAGGAGTTAAGCCCAGACATGGGGGCGAAAAATCGGCCGACAGCGGCTGCGTTGCAGTGGAGCGCAAATGTAAAAGGCGAGGCAATTTGGCCCGGTACGACCCCCCTCAGAGAGAACGTGCAGGCTAAAGCCTCAGGCGTGTTCTTCCCAGTCGAGCGAGCGTTCGACGGCTCGTCGCCAGCCGCGATAGAGCTTCTCTCGCTGGGCGTCGTCCCATTGAGGCGAGAACTCGCGATCAAGGGCCCAGTTCCGCGTAACGTCGTCCTTGTTCTGCCAGAACCCGACCGCGAGCCCTGCCAGATAGGCGGCGCCGAGCGCGGTCGTTTCCGCCACCACGGGACGTTGCACCTTGGCGCCCAGGATGTCGGCCTGGAATTGCAACAGCGAGTTGTTGGCCGTGGCGCCTCCGTCGACTTTCAAGGTCGATAATTCCAGCCCGGCGTCTTTTTCCATCGCTTCGATCAAGTCGCGCGACTGGTAGGCCATCGACTCGACGGTGGCCCGCGCCAGATGGCCAGCCTGGGTACCGCGCGTGATGCCGATGACGGTGCCGCGCGCGTACTGATCCCAATAGGGCGCGCCCAGGCCCACGAAGGCCGGCACGAAATAGACTCCTCCGGCATCCTCGACGGTGCTGGCCAGGGTCTCGACCTCTTGCGAGCTCTGGACCAGCTTGAGCCCATCGCGGAGCCACTGCACGGCGGCGCCGGCGATGAAGACCGAGCCTTCCAGGCAGTAGGTCGTCTTACCGTCGAGCTGCCAGCCGATGGTCGTCAGCAGGTTATTCTGCGACGCCACGGGCTTCTCGCCGGTGTTCAACAGCAGGAAGCAGCCCGTGCCGTAGGTGTTCTTGGCGCTGCCGGGCGTGAAGCAGCCCTGGCCGAACGTGGCTGCCTGCTGATCTCCGGCGTCTCCCGCGATGGGGATCGGTCCGCCGAAAAGTTCCGGGGCCGTTTCGCCGTAAACTTCGCTTGAAGGGCGCACCTCGGGCAGCATCTTGCGCGGGATGCCGAGGATCTCGAGCAGCTCGTCATCCCAATCGAGCTTGTGAATGTTGTAGATCAACGTACGGCTGGCGTTGCTCACGTCGATGACGTGCCGCTGGCCGCCGGTGAGGCGCCAGATGAGAAAGCTGTCGACGGTGCCGAAGAGCACCTTCCCTTGTTCGGCCTTGGCGCGCAATCCGCTGACGGTATCGAGCAGGTGCTTGATCTTCGTGCCGGAGAAATAGGCGTCGACGACAAGCCCGGTCTTCTGCCGGAACGTATCGGCCAGGCCCTCGCTTTTCAGGCGATCGCAGATCGGTGCGGTGATGCGGCTTTGCCAGACGATGGCGTTGGCCACGGGCTTGCCGGTCGCGCGATCCCAGACGACCGTCGTTTCGCGCTGGTTGGTGAGCCCCAGGGCGGCGATGTCCTTGGCCTCGAGCTTCGCCTGCTTCAAGGCATCCTGCGCCACCTTGAGCTGCGAGCTCCAGATGGCTTCGGGATCGTGCTCGACGACGCCCGGCGCCGGCAGGATCTGCTCGTACTCCTGCTGTGCCGTCGCCACGGCGCGGCCATCGTGCCCGAAGACGATCGCACGGCTCGAAGTCGTGCCCTGATCCAGCGCGAGAATGTACTTGGACATGCGTTCGATCTGCTCTCGTGATGCCTGACGTGAGTTAGTTCTTTTCGGCGGGATGGAAGCGGCGGATCAACTGGTCGTAGGCAAGGCCTCCCAGCACGCCGCCGATTAGCGGACCGACGATCGGCACCCACCACCAGTAGTCGGCAGCGCGGAACACATCCATGCCCCAGCCTGCCACCGCGGTGAACAAACGCGGACCGAAATCGCGCGCGGGGTTGATGGCATAACCGCAGTTGTGGCCGAACGTCATGCCAATCAACAACACGAGCGCGCCGACGAACAATCCGCCCAACTTTGACTCGGGGGCCATGTTACGCTCGTCGGTCAACGCGAAGATCACCAGCACCAACAGGGCGGTGCCCACGATCTGATCGACGAGTCCGCCGGGAACGTTCGATAGATAGGGCTGCGGATACGTGGCCCAAATGCCCGCCGTGCCTTGCTCGCCGGTGATCTGGCGCACGCCGCCGTCGAAGTGGGTGAGGGCCTCGTTGTAGGTGGCGAAGACCACGGCCGAGGCGACGAAGGCTCCGGCGATCTGCGCCAGCGAATAGGGAATCACCTTGCTCCAGGGGAACCCGCGATGCGCGGCGAGCGCGAGCGTGACGGCCGGATTCAAATGGGCGCCGGTCACGCCTCCGGCCACGTAGATGCCCATCGTCACGCCGAGCCCCCAGCCGAGATTGATCGACAGGAACTCGCCGCTTTCCTTACCGCTGAGAATGACCTGCGCAACCACCGCCACGCCGAACACGATCAGGATGAACGTGCCCAGAAACTCGGCGGCCAACTCACGCACGAGCGAACGCGACATGCGATATCCCCTGTGGTGCCTGCAACACGGTCTGATTTACTTCACGCGGCTTCGTAGGTCAGGTACCCCGTACCTGACAGTTCTCGACGTGGCAACTCGAACGATTGTCAGGTACGCGCGTACCTGACCTACGAGATTCCCCCGAGCGTGTGGAGAGATTGTGCCGCTTGGCGCGCGAAAGATCAAATAGTTCGTCGCTTATTGGACGCATTTGCCGAAGTGCGTCACCAGGCGATCTATCGTTCTCACGATCTCTGGCTCGATGTCCGCGTGGCCGATCACACCTTCTTCCGCCAGCAGCGTTGCCAGCTCGCGCAGCGTGTCGGCCGATACCGTCGGCACGTAGAGCAGCATCAGACGCCGCTCGACCAGATCGGAAACATTGCGCGGGAACTCGTGGCGAATGACCCAGCGGGCGAACTCGCGCGGGAAGCTCGTGCCGGCGACACAGTCGGCCGAGAGATTTTCAATTCCAGCAAGCACTCCTTCGGTGCGCGTGCCGAGGAGCCACCAGATCGATTCGACCTGCACACACTGCAAATGGAATTTCGCGGCGAGTTGTTCCCAACACGCGATCAGTGCGGCACGGTCGCGGGGATAATCCTCGCCTCCCGGGAGTGGCCGTTCGCGGCTGTTGGCCAGCACCGGCCGACCGAGCCGCGCCAGAATCGTGTGGACCGACTCTTCCGCCAGCGAGCGGCAGGTCGTCAGCTTGCCGCCGATGACCGAAAAGATCGGCAGCGGCGCATCGTCGAGCGGAGCGAGCCAGTGGCGGCGAGTGATCGCGCCCGGCGTCGCCTGGTCGATGTAGGGAAGGGGCCGTACCCCGCTGTAATGCAAGTCGACGTCGGCCTGCGACAGCTTTACGTCGGGCAGGATCTCGTTCACCGAGCCTATCAGGTAGTCGATCTCCTGCGGCGTCGCCACGGCGCGATCGGGCGCTTCGTCAAAGGGCAGATCGGTCGTGCCGATCAGCGTCTCATGGCCGAAGGGCAGGATGAAGAAGGGACGTCCATCGGCGGCCTCGGCATAGATGGCCCGATCGGCGAGCGCCGCGCGCAAAGCCTCGTTGCTCGTCACGAGATGGCTTCCCTTGGTGCCTCCCATCATGCGTTGGGCGTGTACGGGCAATCTCGCCAGCGTGCGGTCGACCCAGGCGCCGGTCGCATTCACGATGGCCGCCGGCTCCAAAGTCGATTCGGCCGGCGCATGCTCGTCGGCGTCCGCGGCGCATAGTTCGACTGTCTGCCCGACCAATCGGGCGCGATGCCGCATCAGCACGCGAAACTCGACGCCATATTCGGCCGACAATCGCCGCGTGTCCTCGAGCAACGCCAGCGAGAATCGCTCCGGATAACGAACCTGACCATCGTAGTAGGAGCAAAGCCAGGGGAAGGCGCGGCGATCGACCGGCATGGCATTCCGCTCGTGCGACGAATAGACGGCGTGCCGCGGCAACGAGGGATCGCGCGCATAGCGGTCGTAGAACCAGAGCCCCATTCGCACGAGCCACACGCCCCGCCGTTTGGTGACGGCCAGCTTCTCGCCCCAGCCAAGAAACCGGGGCAGCGCGGCCAGCAGGCCGCCGAAGCGATTCGACACCGGAATGAAAAGTTGCAGCGGGCGCACCAGGTGGGGAGCCAAGCGCAGCAAGCGCGTCCGCTCGGCCAGCGACTCGCGCACCAGGTCGAACTCGCCGTATTCGAGGTAACGCAGCCCACCGTGTATCAGACGAGACGAATAGGCCGTGGCGCCGTAGGCCACGTCGGTCGTTTCGACGAGATAGACCGGCACGCGGTTGAGCAGCAGCTCGCGCGCAATGGCGCAACCGTTGATTCCGGCTCCGAGAATCAGGATGGGTTTCTGATCGCCTGACACGGCCGTAATATAGCAAGTACCCCGCATCTGACAGCCGATGGCACATTGAGCACATTTCCCGTGCGGGCTATAAAGAACCGCTCCCTCGCACATCGGGTCATCGTCGCCAGGAATCACGCGTGCAAGAACTTCTGCGGATCCTGGAAAAATACTGGGGCTACGATCAGTTTCGTCCCTTGCAGGCCGAGGCCATGCGGGCCGTGGTCGAGGGGCGCGATTCGGCCGTCGTGTTGCCGACCGGTGGCGGCAAGTCGCTCTGCTTTCAGGCCCCCGCTGTGCAGATGCCGGGGCTGGCCGTGGTCGTCTCGCCGCTGATCTCGCTGATGACCGATCAAGTGCGGGCCCTGGCCGATTGCGGCGTGCCGGCCGCCTGCATCAACAGCACGATGGGCCCGGACGAAAAACGCCGGGTGGCCGACGAGATTCGCGCCGGCCGGCTGAAGCTCTTGTATCTTTCGCCCGAGCGACTGACGACGGAACGCACGCTCGACTTTCTCGCGCAGTGCCAGCTCTCGTTCTTTGCCATCGACGAGGCGCACTGCATCAGCGAGTGGGGGCACGACTTTCGCCCCGAGTATCGCACGCTACGCCTGCTCAAGGAGCGGTTTCCCGGCATCGGCGTGCATGCCTACACCGCCACCGCCACGCCGCGCGTGCGACTGGATATCGTGCGCGAGTTGGGGCTGAAGAATGCCGAAGTGCTCGTCGGCTCGATCGACCGGCCCAAGTTGATCTACCGCGTCGTGCGGCGCAAGAACCTGCTGCAGCAGGTGTGCGACGTCGTCGATCGCCATCGCGACGATGCGGGCATCATCTACGCCATCCGGCGGGCCGATGTCGACGAGCTGGCGGCCAGCCTGCGCGCCCTGGGGTACAACGCGCTCCCCTACCACGCCGGCATGTCGGACGAGGATCGCCATCGCCATCAGGATGCGTTTCTCAACGACCGCGCGCGGATCATCGTGGCCACGGTCGCCTTCGGCATGGGGATCGACAAGTCGGATGTCCGCTACGTGATTCACGCCGGCGCGCCGAAGTCGCTCGAGAACTACCAGCAGGAAAGCGGCCGCGCCGGACGCGATGGCCTCGAGGCCGAGTGCTGGTTGCTCTGGTCGCCGGCCGATTTTCAGACCTGGCGCAAATTGCAGGGAGACCTGCCGGAGCACGCCTTCGAGATCGCCATGAAGGTGCTCAATAGTATGGACGGATTCTGCTCGGGAGTGAACTGCCGCCATCAGGCGATCGCGCTCTATTTCGGCCAGCAATTGCCGAGCGAGAACTGCGGCGCGTGCGACGTGTGCCTCGCGGAACTCGATCTCGTCGACGACGCGCTGGTGCTGGCCCAGAAAATCCTCTCCTGCGTCGTGCGGCTCGACGGTCGCTTCGGCGGCGAGTATACGACGCAGATCCTCACCGCCTCGCGGGACGAACGCATCGCGCAGAATGGCCACGACCGCCTCAGCACCTTCGGCCTGTTGTCCGATCACGATCAGAAAAGCGTGCGCGGGTGGATCGATCAACTGGCCGGCCAGGGCATGCTCGAGCGCGTGGGGGAGTACCGCGTGCTGCAAGTGACCGATCGGGGCCGGCAGGTGCTGGCCGGAGCGCTCATGCCGCGCTTGTTGAGGCCAGCCAGCGGCACGCGCAAGCAGTCGCGCGCCGAGCGATCCTCCTGGGCCGGAGTCGACCGCGAATTGTTCGATACGCTGCGCGGTTGGCGGCGCGAGATCGCCGACGATCGCGGCCTGGCCCCCTTCATGGTCTTTAGCGATGCGACGCTCCGCGAGCTGGCGCGGGTTCGGCCGGCGAGCGCCGACCGGCTGTGCGAGATTCGCGGTATCGGACAGAAAAAACAGGCCGAATATGGCCTAGCGGTCATCGAGCTGATCAAGGCGCACGACCGCGAGCGGGGCGTCGTGCGCGAGCCCACCTTGTCGTACGACGAAGATCTTCCGATGAAAAGGCCGAAGCACTCCCAGGAAGATCGCCGCGCGGCGAAGAGCAGCGACTGAGAAAGGGAAGAATCTCTTCGTCGGTCGTGCTACGCTTGGAGTGGAGAAGCCATGTCGACGACGCCCCACACGATCGAGCCCCCGGCGACGCGCCCCGTGTCGCGGCGCGAATCGCTGTTTCGCGTCGCGGGATTCGCGTTCGCCACGGCGGTCGTCTTCCTCACCTTTCCCCTGGCCTGGCTGAAGGCGTACACCGACTGGCGCTTCGACGGACGGGTCTATCAGCTCGATTCGTTGTTTCTGCTGCTGATGATGGTGCTGGTCTCGTGGTCGATGTGGCGCTGGCCCCTGCGCATTCCGCGCAGCACGGTGGCCCTGGTGGGGCTGGCCGGGCTCGCCGTTTGGGTGGCGCTCAGCATCATTATCTCACGGCGATTGACGTCCCTCTTATTGCCCGACTGGCGATTGCTCGTCCTGGGGGCCGCCACCTCGCTGTGGCTGTACTGGTTCTGGCTGGCCTTTCTCGTGCCTGCTAGCCTGCGCGTGCGCGGACTGGTGCTCGCCCTGTTGATCGCGCTCGTGCCGTTGAATACCTGGCTCGTCCGTTCCGACGGCCGCGATGGCGATATGCGTTTGATGCTCTCCTGGCGTTATGCAAGATCAGGACGCGCCGCGTCCGCGGCAGCAACGACCAGGTCCGAGGGAACCACGGCGCCCAGCATGGACTCCGGCGAGTTCGCCGAATTCCGGGGCTCGCCCCGGCGCGACGGCGCCCTCGAAGGCATACGCCTCGAGACCGACTGGGCCGCACGCCCGCCTCGCGAACGATGGCGCATTCCCGTGGGTCTGGGCTGGAGCGGGTTCGCCGTCTCGGACGGTAAGGCCGTGACGCACGAGCAACGCGGCGAACAGGAATCGGTCGTCTGCTACGACCTGGCCACGGGGCACGAGATTTGGAACCGCGCTCATGCAGCCGCCTTCCGCAGCACGATCGCTGGAGACGGCCCTCGCGCCACGCCAACAATCGCCGGTGACCGCGTTCTCACGTTAGGCGCTACCGGAATGCTCCATTGTCTCGATCTCGACACCGGCCACCTGCTGTGGTCGGTCCAGACACTCGAGGACAACGGCGCGGAGAACCTGGTGCATGGCGCTTGCGGTTCGCCCCTAGTGGTGGGCGATCTCGTGATCGTCAGTCCGGGCGGACCGCAGGAGCATTCACTGGCGGCCTATCGACTGGCCGACGGCAGCCGTGCCTGGCATGCCGGCAGCGATGCCGGTGGGTATGCGTCACCGCAGCTCAGCACCGTGGCGGGCAACGAGCAGGTGCTGATTCTGAACGCACCGGGCGTTTCGGCCCATGATCCCGCGACTGGCCGCGTCCTGTGGACCCATCCCTGGCAGAACGAGCAGCAGGTCAGCGTCTCACAGCCGCTGGTCGTGGCCAGCGATCCTACACGTATCTTGATCAGCTCGGGCTATGGCAAAGGCTGCACGCTGGTCGAGATCTCGCCGCGCGACGACGGCACGTGCGAATCACGCGAGCTCTGGAAATCGCGCAACCTGAAGACCAAGTTCACCTGCGCCGTAGTACACGATGGCTTCGCGTACGGACTCGACGACGGCATTCTGAATTGCGTCGATCTGCAGGACGGCTCGAAGCGTTGGAAGAGCGGACGCTACGGGCACGGGCAGGTTTTACTCGTGAACGATGTCTTGCTCGTGCAGACCGAAAGTGGCGAGGTCGTGCTCGTGGCGGCCGATCCCGCCGAACAGCGAGAATTGGCCACCTTGCCGGCCCTCTCGGGTCGTACTTGGAATCATCCCACCTTGGCCGGGCGGCTGCTGATCGTGCGAAACGATCGCGAGGCGGTCTGCTATGAGCTCCCCCTGGCGGAATAGGCTTGCGGGCGGCTAGAGTTTCGGGTGATGCTAGTGGGTACTGGTTTCCCACTCCTCCCAGGAGCTCTCGTATGCGTCCGTTTACGCTGGCATGCCTGCTGGCGATTGGTGTGGCCGGTGGTTCGGCGGTGGATCGCTGCCCGGCGGTGGATCTCTGGCCGCAGTTTCGCGGCGTTGATGGTCAGGGACACGCCGAGACGACGAAGGCCCCGCTCACCTGGAGCAAGACCGAGAATATCACTTGGCGCACTCCCCTGTCCGGCCTGGGGTGGTCGTCGCCGTTGGTCGACGAGCGGCACATCTGGCTGACGGCCGCGCTCGACGAGGGGAAGTCGCTGCACGCCCTTTGCATCGATCGCGCGTCGGGCAGTGTCGTGAACGACATCGAGGTCTTCCTCACCGACGAGCCGCTGCACGTCAATGCCAAGAACAGCCATGCCTCGCCGACGGGAGTACTCGAGTCCGGCCGGCTTTACGTCCACTTCGGTGCGGTCGGCACCGCCTGCATCGATACCGCGACGGGCGACATCCTGTGGCGCAATCAGGATCTCAAGATCGATCACAAGGAAGGACCCGGCAGCTCGCCCATCATTCACGGAGACCGTCTCTTCGTGAACTGCGACGGCATCGATTTGCAATACGTTGCCGCGCTCGACAAGCACACGGGCAACATCTTGTGGCGCTCGATACGATTGGGAGAACACAAGCCGGACGGCGATCTTTGCAAGGCCTACTCGACGCCGCTCGTGGTGCGCGTGGACGACAAGGAGCAATTGGTGAGCGTCGGGGCCGATCGCACGGCGGCTTACGATCTGGCCACCGGCCAAGAGATCTGGCACGTGGTCTACGACGGTTATTCGAACGTGCCGCGTCCGATCGTGGGGCATGGACTGGTCTTCTTTGCCACCGGCTACAACAAGCCGCAACTTTGGGCCGTGCGGCCCGAGGGCACCGGCAACGTCACCGACACGCACGTCGTGTGGCGTGAGGAACGCCAAGTGCCCGCTAACCCGTCCCCCATCCTGGTCGGCGACGCCGTCTACTTCGTCGGCGACAAGGGGGTGGCCTCTTGCCTCGATGCGCTGACGGGCGAAACTCGCTTTCGCCAACGCTTGGGGGGCAACTACTCAGCGTCTCCCGTTTTGGCGGCGGGGCGCATCTACTTCTTCAGCGAAGAAGGCGCGAGCACGGTCATCGCCGCCAGCAACGAGCTCGAGGTGCTAGCCAAGAACGAGCTCGATGAACGGATCATGGCCACGCCGGCGTTCGTCGACGGTGTCATCTATTTACGCACCGATGCGGCCTTGTATCGAATCGAAGATTGACGCGCGGTCCGGTCTCGGCCCGTTGCGCGTGTTGTACCGGCAGTCCGAAGCCACGACGAGCTCGGCGCGCCTCAACGTCCTGGACGACCGCGGAGGGCACGGCTAGAATCGCCGCTCGATCGCGGAAGTGCCGGTCCCGTAGCTCGGAAGCGGCGCGTTTTTCCTTGAAAGCCATCTCAACTTGCAGGAGCCGACGAACATGGGCGCCGACGCACGTATCCAGGAATTGGGCATCGAGTTGCCGCCGCCGCCGAAGCCGGCCGGTGTCTACAAGCCGGTCGTGGTGGTCGGCAACTTGGCCTATGTCTCGGGGCACGGGCCGCTCCAGTCCGACGGCACCCTCATGACCGGCCGCGTGGGAGGCGACGTCGATCAAAAGTTCGGCTACGACGCAGCGCGTCAGACGGGTTTGGCGATTCTCGCCACGCTGCAGCGCGATCTCGGCTCGTTGGATCGCGTCAAGCGCGTCATCAAGACGCTGGGCATGGTCAATGCCGCGCCCGACTTCCAGCAACATCCGGCCGTCATCAATGGTTTTAGCGAACTGATGGCCGAGATCTTCGGCCCCGACCACGGCGTCGGCGCCCGCAGCGCCGTCGGCATGGGCTCGCTGCCCGGCAACATCGCCGTCGAGATCGAAGTGATCTTCGAGCTGAATTCGTAGTCGTGTAACGCGGCCGCCGCGCCGCTCGGCAGCGCCACGCTCGCGCCCGTTCGACGCGCGAGTCTTGCCGGTTACAGATCGCCCGAGTTGCCGGCTCGGCCCGCGTTCACTTCGCGCAGGTGTTCGGTCTGATTGAGCGTGTGCAGGCGGAACTCGCTCTGCCAATGCACGATGCTGATCGAGGCATTGAACAGGGCGAAGGCCTTGCGCTGCGGAGGAATTTCGAGCAGGGCCTTAAAGGCAGCGGTCAGCACGCCTCCGTGGGCCACGACGGCCACCTGGGCGAGCCCCGTCTCGCGAATCGCGCGGAAGGCCTCGGCGCCGCGTTGCATCAACTGGCGGCGCGATTCGCCGGTCGGAATGACGAAGTCGGGCTCCTGTGCCCGCCACTGCACCGCCTCGATCGGATGCAAGTGCTCGATCTCGCTCCAGAGCAATCCCTGGAAGATACCGGCGTTGATCTCCTTCAGGCGATCTTCGAAGCGCACCTCGAGTTGATGCCGCGCGGCGATAGCCCTCGCCGTGTCGGCCGCGCGGGCAAGCGGGCTCGAGAAGACCGCATCGAGCGGCGCGCCGGCCAGCGCCGCGGCCAGTGCCTCGGCCTGGGCCAGGCCTCGTTCGCTCAGCGCAATATCGGTCTGTCCCTGGATTCGATCTTCGGCGTTGTAGACACTTTCGCCGTGCCGGACGCAGTAGAGAATCATGGTGCCAGCCTGTCGAGGAACATGCGTTGCGCGGCACGCGTGCGTGTGATTAGACCTGCCAGCGCAAGGCTGTCAACTTGCGGCTGACACCGCCGCGAGTCAGTCGGGTGTCTGGGATGGCGCCGCGCACGTCAGAGCGACATCGTGCGTTCGGAGAATCGCAGGCTAGGCGGGAGCACGGGCGAGATGATCTTGCCGTCGTGAACGCACGTCCGATTGCGGCCACTCTGCTTCGCCTCGCGGACGGCTTCGCCCAGGCGTGCGAGCAAGGAACCGAGATCGTCCTTCGAGTTCGCTTCGGTCGTGCCACAGGTGACGGTGAAGTTCAGGCTCAACTCGCCAAGCTTGAACGTGCAGACCTCGATCCGCTGGCGCAACCGCTCGGCCAGCGCCGCGGCGTTGTGGGGCCCCGTGTCGGGAAGTAGCAGGACGAAGCGCTGGCCCGAGAAGCGCGCCAGCCGATCATCGCCGCGCAGCTCTTCGTCGAGCAGTCGTGCCAGGCCCCACAGCAGCCGATCGCCCGTCGCCGTGCCATACGCGCTGTTGATGCGCCGGCAGTGATCCACATCGATTACCAGCAGACTCAGTTGGCGCTGATGCTGGGGATCGTTTTGCCACCAGAGCCACAACTCTTCTTCCAAGCCCGTGCGCGAGAGCGTGGTCAGCTCGCGGTCGGCGCGCGCCCTGCGACCGACCGTGCCGAAGCGTCCTTCCTGTTCGGCTACGGAGGCCTGTACCTCGCCCACGTGATCGCGCAGCTCGAAGCTCGATTCGAGCAACTGTCCGAGCTGGTCGCGGATTTTTGACGAGGTGGCAGCGGCGTCACCCGATCGATCGAGATGCGCCAGACGGCGATCGACCGAGTCGACCTGGTGCAAGAATTCCTGGACGTGGCGTTCGATCGCCTGGCCGATCTCGTTGGCATTGCCGGCAGCCGCCACCGTTTTCGACGCAGCCCCGAGGGCCTGCTGGCACTGGCGATGGCTGGGGGCGAGATGCTCGAGAATTGCCGCGATCAGATCTTGATCGATGGCGCCGTGCAACTGCGTGTCGGCCTCCGAGAGTTGCACGCGGTAGGCATCCAGTCGATTCGACAGTTCCTCGAGGCCCGATTCGAGCGAGCTCTGGCCGTGCGGTTCTTCTTCGATGCTGTGGGGCGCCGCCGGGGAATGCGGCTCGTCGAGCTCGGATTCGTCTGTCGTGGCTTCGTTGTCCGCGGTCCGCCGAGTGCGCCGTCGACGCTGCAAGGCGCCCCAGGGCGCGAGCGACGTGAGCAACGTGTCGTGGCCGGATGGCGCAAGAGCATACGCCAGGGCAAAGCCCAGTCCGAAGTTGAGCACGGCCACGATCAGGACGAGGAGCATTGCGCGTCCGCCAAGGAGAGAGATACAAGGGATGAATGAGTTCGTCGGCGCTGTTGCCCCCTCGCCGCCAGCCGCAAGATTTCGAACCGCGCAGCAATAACTCGACCTGCCGCCGCTCTCTCGTGGCGACGCACCGCGAAATCATCCCCAAAGAAAAGCGTACTACCGATCCCCTAGGGGGGCCGGCAAAAAATAGCCCCAAAAGGCCGGCTATAGCGACTGCGACGATCGCGGCGCGGTCCGTACCGGGTTGACCCGAGCGTCGGGGAGATTATACGTGGGGTCCCCGGCCGATCCGCCGTCGGATCGCCACCGCCCCTCTCGATGTCTCGCCTGGATATTCTCATGCGTCATCGTCTTGCACGTCTTGTTCTCTGTGGGCTGGTCGTGTGCTGCTCTGTCACCGTGGCGATGGCCGCATCTCCCGCGGCGATTCCCGACACGCCCTTCGAGCAGGACTATCGTGAACCCTTCCTGCAGGGATCGACGCCCGAGCATTCCGACGTGCATGCTCTGACGCTCGATCGCCAGGGGAGACTCTGGGTCGCTAGCCGCGGCGGCATCGCCTACTACGCCGAGAACGAATGGCATACTCCCCACGGCGCCGAACTGAATGGACCAGCCTATGACGTCGCCGTCGATGATGCGGGCACGGTCTGGGTCGGTGCGTGGAACGGCTTCTATCGCTATGTCGATGATCGCTGGGAGCAAGTCGACGAGGTGGTGGGGCCGATTTCAGCGATCGGCGTTTCTCCCGAGCGCATGATCGTGGCCGGGCCGCACGGCTTCTGGGAGCGCAAGTCGATGCAGAATGAGTGGCAGCCTCTCGATCTGGCGGTTGCCAAACGAGTGCGCGACATTCTGATCAACGGCGACGAGTGGTGGTTCGCCACCGGCGTGGGGGCGTATCGTGTGGCGGATGGCCAGACACGTTGCCTGTCGAAGAGCGAAGAGCTTGCCAGCAGCAATGCGCTGGCCCTGGCGCGCGACGCACAGGGGCAAGTGTGGATCGGTTCGTCGGGCGGCATCGACCTCTACCGCGGCGACGAGCGCGTGGGAGGATACCGTCCGAGCGATGGCTTGCCCGCGGCCTTCGTCAACGAGATCGCCTTCGATCGAAAAGGTCGCGCCTGGGTCGGCACGCAACTCGGCGTCGCACGCTACGATGGCCAGCGCTGGGCCGTGCGGCATAGCGAACGTTGGTTGCCGAACAACTCGGCGCGTGCCATCGCGTTCGACGAATCGGGTGCGGCGCTCGTGGGCACGGGGGCCGGCATCAGCACGCTCAAATCGCGCCCCATGACCTTGGCCGACAAGGCGGCTCACTACGGCGCGATCGTGCGCGCGCGGCACGTTCGCGAGCCCGGGCTTGTCGAACGCTGCGACCTGCGCGCGCCGGGAGATCTCTCGACGTGGTACGCCGTCGATACCGACAACGACGGCATGTACACGGGACTCTACGTGGCGACCGAGGCTTATCGCTACGCGGTGACTAAAGATCCCACCGCGCTAGAAAACGCCCGCGCTGCGTACCGTGCCATGGAGTTCTTGCAGACGGTGACCGACACGCCAGGCTTCGTGGCGCGCACGGTGATTCCAGCCGATTGGACCGAGATGGCCGATGCGAATCGCACGCACACGCCGCAGGAGATCGCTCGACTGCTGGTCGACGATCCGCGCGAGAAGGTGGTCGACGTTCGCTGGCGAAAAAGTGCCGACGGCCGCTGGCTCTGGAAAGGAGACACCAGCTCCGACGAGATCACCGGCCACTTCTTCGCATATGCGATCTATTACGACCTGGTTGCCGACGAGCCCGAGCGCGCCCGCGTGCGGAAGCACGTGGCCCGCATCATGGACTACCTGATAGCCGGCGACTACGACCTGCTCGACATCGATGGCAAGCCAACGATGTGGGGCGTTTGGTCGCCGAAGCGTCTGAATGGCGACCCGGCCTGGCGACTCGATCGAGGCGTGAATTCGACCGAGATCCTTTCGTTTCTCAAGGTCACTCATCACATGACGGGGGAGCCAAAGTACGAGGCCGCCGCCGAGAAGCTACTTACCGAGCACGGTTATGCGCAAAACGTGATCGATCCGTTGCGACTCGACCCCGGTGCGTTCACCTATATCGACGTGCAGTTGGCGGCATTGGCGTATCGAGCGCTGCTGGACTACGAGCAAGATCCTCAGCGGCGCAAGAGCTACTTGCAGGGGGTGGAGAACTGGTTTCAGCCGGTCCGCCGCGATCACAGCCCTTTGTACGGGTTTGTTTACTCCGCCATCACCGGTACCGACGGAGAATCGGCCGGTTGTGTCGAGTTTCTCCGGCAGGTACCCCTCGACTTGATCGACTGGACGGTCGACAACCACGCCCGAGAGGACGTGACCTTGGTGCGGAGCCCCGTGATCGACCACTGGCAGACCTCTCGATTGTTGCCACCCGACGAACGACGGGTCGGCAAATGGGATGGAAACCCCTACTCCGCCTCGGGGGGGCACGGGTCGCGGACGGAAAGCAGCACCGTTTACTGGCTGCTCCCCTACTGGATGGGCCGCTATCATGAGTTCATAGGCCCGCCTGCAGAGGGGCCGGTCGCGCAGTGACCCACCTGGGCGCCGTGGTACGACCTCAATCTTCATCGATCGTTCATCCCGCGTGTCCCGCTGGCCGTGTAGGGCGACAATACATGGCAAGCGGCAGACGCGGCCGAGAAGCGCCGCATATGACGCCAAAAGATCTCTTCGAAATCCTGGTCCGCGAGCACGCGGACATGCTCACGGTCTACCTGCGTTGCGTGGTGCGCGATCCGGCGCAGATCGACGATTTGTTCCAGGAAACGATGATGACGGCCTGGCGGAATCTCGAGAAATTCGATCGCGAGCGTCCTTTCGGGCCGTGGCTGCGGGGCATCGCCGCCAAGCTCGTGCTCGCGCAGCGCCGTCGCGAGGCGCGGCGGCCATTGCTGTGCGATGAACTGGTCCTCGCGCACCTCGAAGCTCGTCACGCCTCGCTGGCGCAGATGCCGGGCGATACGCTCGATCAAAAGCTCGAAATGCTGCGCGATTGTCTCGAGCATCTACCGGTGTTGTATCGCGACGCCGTTGAGTTGCGCTATCGCGAAGGGCTGCGCGGTCCGCGTCTGGCCGCGCGACTGGAGATCTCGATCGAGGCGTTGAAGAAGCGATTGCAGCGCGGCCGCGCGCGACTGTTGGACTGTCTCGAGCGCAAGATGGCCCCCTTGGAGCGCACCGCATGAGCTACGATGCGGAAGGCCATCGTTCCGAGCACGAGACGGACAAACGCCTTGCCTGCTGGCTCGATGAAGCGCCTGCCGACGCCTGGGAAGAAGCGGGCACGCTTGACGCTTTGCGCGCCGCCGACCTGACCTTTCTCGACGCGCTGCTCGAACAACTGCACCAGCCCCAGCGTGAACGCACCGCCGAGCGTGTGGCCCGCGTCGTCGCGACACTACAAGACGAAGCGACCACGTCACTCCCACGCGGGGAGGACGAGAGGCCGAGTTCCGCGCGTCCCCGTCGTCGCCTGTTGGCCGCCGCGATGACGCTGGCCGCCGCGTTGCTGCTGAGCTCGTGCGTGCTGTATTGGATGACGGCGGCGGGCCGGGTCGCCGAGGCCGCCGTGCAAGAGGCCTTTCGCAGCGCCACGCAGGAGACCGATCGGCAGTACGCCGTTCATACACGGGTCCGTACGTTGCACGGGGCGCTCACCGAATTCGATGCCATGCTCTACGTGCGGGGACCCAAGCACTTCGCGCTGCACCATCCCGGCCTGGTGGGCGATCTGTGGATGGGGGGGAACGGTACCCACTACTGGATCAAACCGGTCTTGGGCCCGGCCCAGTTCGTCGACCGTCTGCAGTCCCCGCTGCGCTGGGCCGAGACCGATACGTTCGGATTGCCGCAGTTGCAGATGACGGAGCTGCTATCGTATCTGGTAACCGACTACGAGTTGATGTATGTCGGCGACGAACCGGCCGGTCCGGGGATCTCGGCCATGTGGCGACATGTTCGCGGGCTGCATCGACTCGGCTCGAACGAGCGGCCCGATGTCGTCGATCTGTGGGCCGATCCGAGCACGGGAGTCGCCTGCCGGCTCGAGTTGGCCTGGCATCGCGAGCCCGTGACTGCCGGCATCGAACACGTCACCTTGCATCTGGTGGGCGAAGCACCGCAAGCCAGTAGTTGGTACGACGCCGACTCGCACGGGCTCAAGGTGCCCACCTTGCCAAGATCGCCTCTTCTCGTGCCGACCGGCGAATAATGCGCTTTGCAATCGGCAAAGTTTGCGCATTGCTTCTCAACCCATGCCACCGGCAAGGTCGATAAACCGGGGGCACGGACTTCGTAGCCGTTGCCTGTGGGCTGGATAAATTCTGCGGCGACCCAGCCCGACAGTAAGCCGCACTTGCGCCGTCGATGTGAGGGAACACCACCGATGCGACGCTCATTGGGCTATGTGGCGATGGGGCTGATCCTGGTCGGCGGCGCGATTCTCGCGCTCAGCGAAGAGCGCTGGCAAGTCGACGAGCCGCTCACCTCGGTGCTGTCATTCCTGGCGCCGGCCGAGGCGCACGCCGCCGAGCAGAAACAGGCCGCCGGTTCGCGAAACGAGTTGGCCGCCTACTACGACAACTCCCCCTCACCCAACGAATTGAAGTCCGCGAGTCGCCCTGCTCCGTCGACCGATTCGACGAGCCGCCGCACGCAGCTCGATGCGCGATTCGAAGATATGAGTCTCTCGCTCGAGGAAGACGAGTCGAACTCCTTCCGCCAGGAAATGGGGCCGGCCACCACGCAAGCACAGCAGCCTCGTTTGCACTCGAATGCGTCGAGGCCAGGCAGGGCGATGCCCTCGGAGTTGGCTCCACTTCCCGAGGAGCCGGAACAGGGGGCCTTTGCCTCGGACGAAGAGTCGATGCCGGAACCACAGGCTTTCGCCTCGGACTCGGCCTTGCTGAGCGACGAGCCTCTGCTCGCTCGCATGCCGCAACCTGCGACGCCGAAACTCACAGCAGCACCGACGTTCTCGCCTGCCACGAGCGAACCAGCCTTGAATGCTGACACACGCGCCGCGGTAGTCAGCGAAACACCGGAACCGGCCGAAGCATCGCTTCCCATCGCCCACGAGCCGACTCCGGCAGCCATCGAACCGACCATGCCCCTGCCGGTGAAGCAGGATCGCTATGCCGAATTCCAGGCGACCGACGTCCCCACGACGGCGCCAGTGGAGCCAACGCCCGCCGCGAGTGACGAGCCGGCATTCGCCACCACCAGCAAGCCGCAAGCCGTTTCAGCCGCTCCTGCTCTCGAGCCTTCGCCAGTCCCCTTGGACGAGCCGCGTCGCCTGACGTCGTTCGAGTCGCCGCGCGAACCGCAGGTGACGGCCACGGTCGAGCCGCAACCAGCGCCCGCGGTGGCACCGCGCCAAACGATGGCTGCGACCACCGAGGTTCCCTCATGGCAGGGGAACAACGCGCCGACCGCGATGCAGCAGATGTTTGCCAACACCACGCCTGCTTCGACTACCAGCGACAAGTCGGGCGCAGGGGCCGTATCGGTCCACTGGCTCACGCCGGGCGAAGTGAATCGAGGCGATGAGATCCCCTGCCGTCTGAAGGTGACCAACGACAGCGATTCGCCGGCGGTGTCGATCGCCGTTCACGTACAGTTGCCCGAGCACGCCGAGCTCGCCAGCGCCACGGCGTCGGCCAAGCCCGAGGGACGCGTGTTGTCGTGGCAGCTCGATCGCCTCGAGCCGCAGGAATCGAAGACCTTTGAAGTGCGGCTGCTGTCCAAGGGAGAAGGCGATCTCGCGCCGACGGCCGCGGTCACGTACACGCGTGCCGCCACGGCCAGCATCCACGTGCTCGATCCGCAACTGACGGTCTCGATCGAAGGGCCCGAACAGGCGCTCGTCTCGCAACCGGCGGTCTATCAACTTCGCGTGAGCAATCCCGGCACCGGCAAGGCCCGCAACGTGATCGTGCAGGCAAGGCTCGACGCCAGGCTGAGCCATCCGGCGGGGAACGAGCTGGAATACGCGATCGGCACCCTGGGGCCGGGCGAAACGCGACTGCTCGAAGTGCCCGTCACCGGTACCACGCCGGGAGAAGTCAACATCGTGGCCGAGGCCACTTCGGCCAATCGCCTCTCGGCGCAAGGTGGCTGCGTGGTCGAGATCGTGCGTCCGTCGCTAGAGTTGATGCTCGAAGGCCCGAAGCTCCGCTTCGTCGATCGCAAGGCCGTCTTCACCCTGACGGCATACAACCCCAGCGCGGTTGCCGCGACGAACGTGCAGCTCTTTGGTTCGGTGCCTGCCGGTTACCAGTACGAAGGAGCCACGGCCGGGGGTGGCTTCGATGAAGCGGCCGGAGCCGTGGCGTGGTTCATCGGTCGACTCGAACCGCAAGGCACCGCCAAGGTCGAGTACGAATTGATCGCACACGAGCTGGGCGCTCACAAGGTGCTGGCGATGGTGCGAGCCGATCTCGGCGTCGAAGAGCGGACCGATCTCGATACGTTGATCGACGGCGTGCCGTCGGTGACGCTGGAACTGGCGGCCCCCGACGCGCCGATCGAAGTCGGCGGCCAGGCCGCTTACCGCATCGAAGTGACGAACCGCGGCACAAAAGCGGCCACGAACGTACAGGTGGCTTGTCGCCTGCCGGCCGAGATGGAGTCGGCCGAGATCCGCGGAGCCACCGCCGGCAACGTCTCGGGCGACCGCATCGTCTTCGAGCCGCTTGCCACGCTCGCGCCGGGCGAGACCAAGGTCTATGAAGTCCACGCCCATTGCTCGCGGGCAGGCGATGTCCGCTTCCGCGCCTTCTTCCGTAGCGAAGAATGCCGCAAAGTCGTGCAGCAGGAAACGCTGACGCGGATCTATCAAGACTAGGGCGTGCGGCCAGCGAGCCAGAACGCCCCACGAATCAGAAGGGCCGGCCTCGATCGCCATGTTGCGATCGAGGTCGGCCCATCTCTCGAATGTCAGGGACGTGCGTACCTGACAATCAATCGAGTTCGCCATGTCGAACAAGTGTCTGACCTACGCGCGAGTTCGTTTCTCCACGCACCGGCCTCTATACCGTGGCATCGACCCTGAGCGGCTGACCTTGCTCTTGTTGCATGCGCCGCAAGGCCCACTCCAATCGCTCGGCCAGAGCTTCATTGTGGAACCAGCGCGCGCCTGCGATGCCCTGGCGGGCACGCTCGGTAAAGTCGTAACGCGTGGTGTCGGTGGCCATGTCCACCGATTGCCTCGTCGTCGCGTCGAACCTCACGGTCATTCCTAAGAAGGACGTGCTTTCATCCAGCGTCATCTGGCCGCTGCGGATCTGGCCGTTCATCCAATCGAACAGCTCCTGCCGCGTCATGCTCGTGAAATCGAGATCCTGCACGTGGGCGGCGTCGGTCGCGTTCGGCAGCGCCTTGGTGGACTCGATCGCCGCCGCGTCACGGCTTGTCCCTTGGGCGAACGGTGTCGCCTGCTGCGCGTACGGTCGACCGACGGCCGAATCGATTCTCATGCCAATTCGCCTTCCTGGAGGTGGCGCGAGCAAACCGTGCTCTGGGAAGAGTCCCCTAGCCAATATCGGCGGGCCTGGCGAGCTTTCTGCGAGTGAATTTCGTCGGCGGGCAGGGCACGGGATTCAGACGGCCCCCTTCTTGTCTTCCATAGCGACCTGGTTCGCCTGGAATTGGGCCGAGACCCAACGCTTCAGACGCAGGGCCTGAGCACGCACGGCGACGGGGGCATAGTGCGTGTAGTGATAGCTGTCGACGATCTTCGTCAGCCAGGGACGCTTCCAGTCGAGATAACCTGCTCCCAGGTCGAGCGACACGTCGCGGCGTGCGAAACTGTCGGCGAACATCTTCTGCATGAGAACCGTTCCGGCGTTCTCGAATCCGGCGACGTAGCCGGTTCGCAGCCCGAAGACGCGGCCTTCGCACTGGTAATTATAGGCGAAGGCGACCGGCGCCTCGTCGACGAAGAGCACGCACATGTCGAGCATGCCGGCGTGGGCGGCGGCGACGTGTGCCTCGCGGAGAAACGCACGCACCGCTTCGTTGCTCATTGTGGTGCCGTCGGCCGCGGCGCCCTGCCAGCTCTGGCCAGCCACTTCTTCGCAGGCATGGTAGAGGTCCCAGCGGGGATCGTCCTCGCCCGCCAGCGTGCCAGCCGGACGGTAACGCTCGAAGCGAACCGTGCCCCGCGCGGCGAGCGATTTCTCGCCCCGGCGGAGATTCGAACGCCACTTGCCCGGACGGCTCATCCAGTACTCGTCCCAGGTGCCGTCGAACTCGACCATCGCCACCGCTTCGGCATGCTGCTCGATCGAGGTCAGCTCGGCCAGATCCAATGCGGTGGGCGTGCGGCGATGATCCACTTCGTCGCGATTTACCCAACGCAGATCGACGAGGTCCCAATCGCGCGGCGTGCGGCGGACGTGCTCCATGCCGGCCATGAGCGTGGCCGTGGGGTGCGGGCCAATCGGGCCGAAGAAGGTGCCCCAGTTGTGCAGCGGATAGGTCAGCACGCGGAGCGAACCGACGCGCGTCGGTTCGCTCCGCACGACCAGGGGCAGAATGCCGAGCGTTTCGTCTCCCGCGCTGACCACGAGCACGCGGAGGGTCTGTTCGCCGGCGTAGTGCTTCCAGTAGACGAGCAGCCAGTCGAGCGTCTGGAAGAACGAAGCGTCGCGGGTCTGACCGTGCAGTACCTGCCAGGTGAGACGCAGGGTCTCGAGCTCGCGGACTTCGTTGATCTCGCGGACGTGGGGCATGCTGGTGCCAGTGGTCGGGCGACGGTCGATCGGGACGACACTTCCTGCAATGCAAGCATAATGCCAGCGGCGGCGCCCCGCCTTGACGCTCTCCTGTCCTAGGCGCAAAGCATTGCCGGGAAATGGCTTGTAAGTTTGAGCGGCAAAGTCGGCCCAAGCTGGAGTTGCTTCTACCGTGTTGCCGTGCCGAAACATCGTGTGGCGAAAGGGCAACCAGCGGCGTATGGAGCCCCTTCCAGCGTCATCGGGTTCGAGAATGGGGCGGGTCACGGTTGAAAGTTGGATTTCGGGGGGAGATGTTATCATCTGGCAAAACCGCCGAAACCGTGGCGGACGATAGTTGTTTATAGAAACGGCACTACGAGTGCCCCGGGCCCGACAGACCGGTAGTGGACCAAAGCCCACGAAGGACTTTTTACCGATGCGGCACGTTCAGGTCTTCGCGCGTGGTTTCGCCGTCCTTGGGGCGCTGGTGCTGTGGATGAGCCCGGTGGTGGCTCGCGCGGAGTCGGTCGAGACGCGGCAGGCGGCTGCGCAGGTCGATCGGCTCCTTGCCGAAGAGCTGTTTCAGTCACCGAGCGATGGATCGATCGTGCCGGCGGAGATCGTCGACGACGAAACGTTCTTGCGTCGCGTCTCGCTCGACCTGGTCGGAGAAATGCCCACGCCCGAGGAGGTCACGGCCTTCTCGCTCGATCCTTCACCCGACAAGCGCGGGGCGACGATCGATCGTCTGTTGGCCGATCCTCGCTATGGCGAGAACTGGGCTCGCTATTGGCGCGATGTGATGCTTTCGCGCCGCAGCGACGAACGCGCGCTGATCTCATCGGTCAGCGTGGTCGAGTATTTGACGAAGGAACTGAACGCCGGCGCCCGTTGGGACGATCTGGCGCGAGAATTCATTACCGCCAAAGGTGAACTGCACGAGCATGGCGCGACGGCCTTGATCGCGTCGCAATGGGGGCAGATCCCCGAGACGGCGGCCGAGATCTCGCGTGTCTTCCTGGGCGTGCAGATTCAATGTGCCCAGTGCCACGATCACCCGACCGACCGCTGGAAGCGCGAGCAATTTCACGAGCTGGCGGCGTTCTTTCCCCGCCTCGGCGTGCGTGCCTTGAAGACGGAAGAGGGCAAGCGCCGTGGGTTCGAGATCTTCATCACCGATCGCTCGCGTCCGGCGAATGCGAAGAACAAAAAGCCGTTGAAGCCGACGGGGTTGAAGCGGGTCGAGCACTTCATGCCCGACCTCGACGATCCCGCCGCCGACGGCACGCTGATGCAGCCCGTCTTTTTCGTGACGGGAGAGAAGTTGGAAGAGGGACTCACCGATGCCGAGCGCCGCTCGACGCTCGCCGAGTGGATGACCTCGTCGGAAAATCCCTGGTTCGCCAAGGCGCTGGTCAATCGCGTCTGGGCCGAGATGGTCGGTGAAGGATTCTACGAACCGATCGACGATCTGGGGCCGGATCGCGAGTGCAGCGCGCCGCAGACGATGGATTATCTGGCCGAGCAGTTCGTCGCGCACGACCACGATCTCAAGTGGCTGCTGCGCACGATCGCCTCGACCGAGGCCTACCAGCGCACGAGCCAGCCGCGCCGAAATTCCGCACAGACTCCCTTCGTGGCCAACTGCCCACAGCGGCTCCGGGCCGACCAGTTGTTCGACTCGGTGGCCATGGCCCTGGGGATCGAAGAGCAAGCGGCCACGGCCGATGCCCGCCGGGAGTACCAGGTGCTTCGCGCCGGGAGAGGCACGCCGCGCGGGCAGTTTCTCGCCGTGTTCGGCTTCGACCCGAGCGACCCGCGCGATGAGGTGCAAGGCTCGATAGATCAGGCGCTGATGATGATGAACTCGCCGATCATCGCCGCCGCGCTGAACGCTAGCAAGCCGACCACGCAACTGGCGCGTCTCTTGGAAGGCGTCGCGGACAACGACGAGGTCGTGGTCGAGTTGTATCTGCGCACGCTGGCGCGCGAGCCGAGCGCTGACGAGATGAAAAAGTGCCTGCAGTATGTCGCCCGCGTGGGCGATCGTCGCGAGGCGTTCGAAGATATTCTCTGGGCGCTGGTGAACTCGACCGAGTTCCTGCATCGCAAGTAGTCGCCGTTTCCATCACCCCGTCGTCCTCAGTAACTTCCTCTGCAAAGGTCACCGAGTCATGCACACCGCCCTGCGCCGCGTGATGGGAGTGAGCGTCGATCGTCAGCAGGTGGTCGGCCGCCGCGATTTCCTCAAGGGAATCTCGCTCGCCGGTTTGGCGGCCGGCACGATGAGTTGGACCGACGGCATGAGCCTGCGCGCCGGCGATCTGCGCCGCCGCGGCATGGCGTGCATCGTGCTGTGGATGCAGGGAGGACCGAGTCAGTTCGAAACGTTCAGTCCCAAGCCGGGGCACGAGAATGGGGGCGAAACGGCGGCCATCGACACCTCGGTCCCCGGCATCCAGATCGCCGACCGCTTTCCCGAGGTGGCCCAACGCATGGAACACCTGGCCATCATTCGCTCGATGACGAGCAAGGAAGGCAACCACCAGCGGGCCAGCTTCCTGCTGCACACCGGCTATGCCCCCACGGCCAGCGTCAAGCATCCGGCGTTCGGTTCGATCTGTTCGCAGCAGATCGCCGATGCCGCCTGCGAGATCCCGTCGTTTGTGCGGATCGGCAAACAGTTTCGCAACACGGGAACGGGAGGCTTCCTCGGCGTCGACTTCGATCCGTTCCTCATGCCCGACGCGAGCAAGTTGCCGGCGAACGTCGCCCTGGCGACCGACGAGAAGCGCTATCAGCGCCGCCTCGGCTTGCTAAGCAACCTGGACGAGGGATACGCCTCGGCCGGTGGCGCGAATCTCGTGGCTGATCACGAACGCCTCTACAAGAAGACGGCGCGGATGGTCCTCAGCTCGCAGATGAAGGCCTTCAAGCTGGACGAAGAGTCGAGCCAGACCCGCGCCGCGTACGGCGAGACCGAGTTCGGCAACGGCTGCCTCTTGGCGCGTCGCCTGATCGAGTCGGGCGTGACCTTCGTCGAAGTCTCGGCCGGCAGTTGGGACACGCACGACGACGTCTTCGGGCGAACGAAGAATCTGGCCGGACAGGTCGATCGACCCTTCGCGGCCCTCATCGACGACCTCCAGGACCGCGGCCTGCTCGATTCGACGCTCGTCGTCTGGATGGGGGAGTTCGGCCGCACGCCGAAGATCAATCCCCGCGTGGGACGCGACCACTACCCGCGCTCGTTCAACGTCGTGCTGGGAGGGGGCGGCATCAAGGGGGGCCAGGTGATCGGCGCTACCGATGAAGCGGGCGTCGAGCCGACCGAGCGTCCGGTGGCGGTGACCGACCTGTTCCAATCGCTCTGCCAGAGCCTGAAGATCGACGGCTCGATCGAGAACATGAGTCCCATCGGACGGCCCATCCGGATTGTCGATGGCGGCTCCCCGGTGATGGAGTTGTTCGGCTAGGTCGGTTGGCGGCGCGTTCCAGAGCTCGCGCAGAGTGGGGAGAAGTTGCGGAGGACGCTTCGTTCCACGCGCTGTCTTACTCGATGCGCTTAGAAAGTGGCACCGGCCGCTGACCGGTGTTTGAGTGGCGCAAGCTCAGTGTCGATCTTCTTCACACGCACAGTCTGACTTGTCCCACTTTTTTTCTTTACATTTCCCACACTTCCAGGCTCCTTGTCGTCGTGCGGGCACGTGAGTAGAACGTAGGCGGTCACGGCCATCGGGGCACCCGATGGTGTGGTGTGTCCGGCGATCTCTCCAGGACCGCGCGATGATTCAACTCCCACCCGTCGAGCGGTTCGTCTCCAGCACGGGCGTGCGCGTCTACCGGATTCCTTGCGAGGCCTTTCCCGGCTTTATCGTCTACGCCTACGTGTTGCTCGAGGCAGGGCCTCCCACGATCGTCGACGCTGGCAGCGGTTATGGCCAGTCGAACGACCATCTGCTGGCGGGCATCGACGAGGTGCGTACCCGATTCGGCGAGCCGATCACGCTCGAAGACGTGCGGCGGATCATCATCACGCACGGCCACATCGACCACTTCGGCGGGCTGCCGATGTTGCTCTCGCGGACCGAGGCCGAGGTGCGCATCCACAGCCTCGACAGTCGGGTCCTTTCGGCCTACGAAGAACGAGTCATCGTGGCCACGAAGGCGCTGCGGACCTATCTCGAACGGGCCGGCGTGGAGACCGAGTTTCAGCCGCGGCTGATGGAGATGTACGGCTTTTCGAAGAAGCATGTCACTTCTTGCCGCGTCAATGCCACGATCGCCGACGGCGACACGCTCGACGGCATGGAGTTCATCCATACGCCGGGGCACTGTCCCGGCCAGGTCTGCATCGTGCTGGGGGACATTCTGCTTTCGGCCGACCACGTGCTCGAGCAGACGACTCCACACCAGGCTCCGGAAAGCATCACAGCGTACACGGGTCTGGGGCACTATCTCGACGCGCTCGAGCGCGTGCGGCGGATCGGGGGGTTCGATCTGGCGCTAGGTGGGCACGAGGCGCCGATTCGCGACGTTTACCGCCGCATCGACCAGATCCGCGACAGCCATCTCCGCAAGCTCGACAAGGTTTCGGGCCTGATCGAGGAACACGAAGGCCCGGCCACGATCAGCGATGTGTCGAAGGCGATGTATCCCCGCGCCAAGGGATTCAATGTGCTGTTGGCGCTCGAAGAGGTGGGGGCCCATGTCGAGTACCTGTACCAGCATGGCCGGCTGGCGGTGGTGAACCTCGACGAGGTGGAGAGTGAAGACAACCCGGCGCTGCGGTATGAGGTCGTGTGAGAGCCGGTTGTTGGTTCCGCACAGACTGGCAGCTTGTGCCACTTTTTGCATCGGCATTGCCACTGTGGTTACCGAGTTTACTCCTTGGTGAAAACCAAGTGGCACCGGCCGCCGGCCGGTGTGTGAGAACGAGCCTGGCAGCATTGCCGGATCAGGTGACTCTCAGCCCCATCTGGGCGAGAACCAACGGCAGTACCTCACCGATCGCGTGGACGCCGGCAGGTAATTCTCGCGGCGTTAAGGCACGCGGGCGCTGTTCCGCCTCGCGGTGGCGGGGCCGTGCGGCCGGCGGACGAGCCGGCACAAATTCGACGAGCAAGGATGTCGTCTCGTAGGCGATCGACATGGTCGAACCTCCTCCGTGCAAGAAACGTTCGAGCATTGCCCCAGCAGTCGTCCATCGACTGAGGCTATTCTATGCACTAGTGTACGGGTGTCAACTATCCGTTGTTCGCAGCGCTTGGAGAAGGGTGGCGTGCCTAGCTTGATGGAAAAACGATGTTGTGCGGCTTCGCGTCTACGTAATAAATCAGGACACTCT